>DATDBV010000734.1:0-8306 GCA_036524715.1 Nakamurella sp.
GTGCTGGGCAACGGTGACGTGCGGATCTCCTACGCGGTGGGCGGCGAGCCGAGTCCGTTGTACCGCAACGCGATCGGCGACGAGTGCGTGTTCGTCGAAGCCGGGTCCGGCACCGTGCAGACCGTGTTCGGCGAGCTTCCGATGCAAACCGGCGACTTCGTGGTGATCCCCAGGGCGACCGTGCACCGCTGGCTGCCCGACGGCCCGATCCGGGCCTACGTGATCGAGGCCAGCAGCCACATCGGCCCGGCCCGCAAGTACCTTTCGCGATTCGGGCAGCTGCTGGAGCATTCGCCGTACTGCGAGCGGGACCTGCACGGGCCGGCCGCCCCGCTGCTCGTCGACGGGCAGGACGTGCCGATCCACACCAAGCACCGCGGGAACGGGCCGGGCGGGATCGTCGGGTCGATCGTGGTCAGTCCGCACCACCCGTTCGACGTGGTCGGCTGGGACGGCTGCCTGTACCCGTACACGTTCAACGTCCGCGACTTCGAGCCGATCACCGGCCGGGTGCACCAGCCGCCGCCGGTGCATCAGGTGTTCGAGGGCACCAACTTCGTCATCTGCGCGTTCGTCCCGCGCAAGGTCGACTACCACCCGCTGGCCATCCCGGTGCCCTATTACCACTCCAACGTGGACAGCGACGAGATCATGTTCTACGTGGCCGGCGACTACGAGGCCCGCAAGGGTTCCGGCATTGGGCCGGGGTCGGTCAGCGTGCACCCCGGCGGGCACTCGCACGGTCCGCAGCCGGGCGCGGTCGAGGCGTCGCTGGGCAAGGACTATTTCGACGAACTCGCCGTCATGGTCGACACCTTCCGGCCGCTCAAACTGGGCGAGGGTGGTCGCGCGGTGGACGACGGCCGGTACGCCTGGACTTGGTCGGGGCGGGGGCCGGGCCCCGCCGCCTGAAGCCGCCCCGCCGCCTGAAGCCGCCGCGCAGACTGAAGTCGATCATGAACAACACGCCCGCAAAACGCCCGCATGAGGGCGTGTTGTTCATGATCAACTGCGTTCGGGGTGGCGGCGGACCAGCACTACCGAGTCGTCCAGGGTCGCCTGCTGCCCGTCGGGCCCGGTGGCCGGCCGGGTGCGCACCTGCGCGATCAGCACCGCCCAGTCGTCGCCGACGGCCAGCGCGGCCAGATCACCGGCCGGGGTGGGAAAGACCATCGTCGGGTCGTCCGCCATCCCGGACCAGGGTGGTGCGGCGGCGTGGGCCACGCTCAGCAGGTGGCCGCCCGGCCGAACCAGGCCGGCCGCCCGGCGCAGCACCTCCTCGCGCCCGAACGCCAGCGGCGACTGCAGGAAACATGCCGACACCAGGTCGAACGTCTGGTCGGTACGCCAGGTTTCCAGATCCGTGGCCAAAAACTCCGCGGACAGCCCGCGGTCGGCGGCGGCCCGGTCGGCCCGGGCGACCGCTGTCGGGGAGATGTCGACGCCGGTGACCCGCCAGCCGCGTTCGGCCAGCCAGATCGCGTCCCCACCCTCGCCGCAGCCAAGGTCCAGTGCGCGGCCCGGCGTCAGCTCGGCCACCGTGTCCACCAGCATCCGGTTCGCCCGCCCGGACCAGATCTCGTCCTTCTCGCCGTACTTGTTCTCCCAGAACTCGGTCGGATCGTCGGTGGCGGGTTCGTTGGCGTGCCCGGCGTGCTGGTGCGTCATGCCTTCAGCGTGCCCAGCCACGCCGTGATTGGCAAGCTGGGTTGCTGAATCAGCAAACCGTCACTCCTGGTTCGGGTACCGGGCCCGCACCTGGAGGCCCGCTCCGGCACCGGACAGGCCGGTCACGTACCCGCCGGCCGCACCGACGGCCAGCAGCTGGTCGACCATGTCGTCGCCGGACAGGGTCATCGAGTCCAGGCCGGCGGTGCGCGCCTCGAACCGGCCCCGGGCCGCATGTCCGCCCTCGGCCAGCTTGAACAACGACCCGGTGGACGCCAGCGAACCGCGGGCGACCCCCATCAGTCCCAGGGCGTCGTCCAGGGCGTCGACCAGCGCCTCCCGGTTCGTTTCGCACATCGCCCGGATCAGTTCCGGCCGGGTGCCGGCGACCCGGGTGGCGTCGGCGAACGAGGAGGCCGCCAAAGACAGGGCCAGCGCCCCGCCCTGCGCGCCGACCTGGGCCAGCGCCAGCGCCATCACGTGCGGCAGGTGCGAGATCCGGGCGACCGCGGAATCGTGCGCCTCCGGCTCGGCCGGAACCACCCGGCTGCCCACCGACAGCGCCAGCGCGGCCACCGACGCCCAGTCGGCCACGTCGGTGTCCTCGGTCAGGCAGACCACCCAGGCCGCGTCGCGGAACAGGTCGGGCGAGCCGGCCGCCCAGCCGGACTCGGCGGTGCCGGCCATCGGGTGCGACCCGATGTACCGGGCGCTCGGGGTGACCTGTGACACCTCCTCCGCCACTGCCGCTTTCACGCTCGCTACGTCGGTCAGCCGGACCTCGGGCGCGTGCTGGGCGACCTCGCGGAGCACGCTGGCGAACGTGGTCACCGGGGAGGCCAGCACCACCAGCGCGTCGTCCCGGACCGCCTGCCGCAGGGCCGATGGCAGCGAATCGGCCACCTCGAGCCCGTCGGCGGCCGCGGCGTCACGGGTGGCCGGCGTCGGCGACCAGCCCGACACCGGCAGCCGGCCCTGCAGCGCCCGGGCCAGCGATCCGCCGATCAGGCCCAGCCCCAGCACGCAGACCGCCGGCGGCAGCAGGGCCGCGAGGTCGGGCGTGGGGGGCGCGACGGTGTGCATTTCGTCATCATCGTCGGCGGTGTGCGGCAGGTTCGCTCGGGGTCAGGTGACCGCGGCATGGCCCCTCGCGCGGGAAGGCCGTACCGTTCTCCTCGTGAGCGAGGCTTGCCGAGCGAATCAAGGTCATAGGATCGGCGCCCCATTCGAGGCGACCGGACCTGCGAGGTGCCTCGAAAGGGCGACGACGTGAGCGCAGCCGGGACGAGTACGACCGAGGGCTTCGGGGTCGCGGTGACCCGTGAGGACACCGCGTGGCGCTGCTCGCTGCTCGCCCCCGAACTGCTCGACGACCTGGACGGCGTCATCACCGGCCTGCGCCGGGTGGCCACCACCGGTCCGGTGTTCGCCATGCTCGCGGTTGACGACGAGTTCTTCGTCATCGTCCGCCCCATCCCCGGCGGCGCGACCCTGCTGCTGTCGGACGCGACCGCCGGCCTGGACTACGACATCGCTGCCGACGTGCTCGACCTGCTCCAGGTCCAGGTCCCCGAGGACGACGAGGTCGACGACGACCCATGGCCGGAAGGCGACCTGGGGCTGCTGGCCGACCTCGGCGTGGCCGAGCAGGAGATGCAGCTGATCGTCGACGACGTCGACCTGTACCCCGACGAGCAGCTCTCCATGATCGCCGCCAGGTGCGGGTTCGCCGACGCATTCGGCGCGATCCTGGAAAAGGTCTGACTCGTCGCGTCATGTCCGGGGCCTTCGCCCGCGCCTCGGATGCGGACCTGATCCGCCGGGCGATCACCCTGGCCCGGCGCGCGCCGGACACCGGCGATGTGCCGATCGGGGCGGTCGTTGTCGACCCGGCCGGGCTCGTCATCGGGAAGGGCCGCAACGCCCGGGAGGCGACCGGCGACCCCACCGCGCACGCGGAGATCCTCGCCCTGCGAACCGCCGCGTCGGCGCGGGGGAATTGGAACCTGACCGGCTGCACCCTGGCCGTCACCGTCGAGCCCTGCACCATGTGTGCCGGGGCGATCGTCCTGGCCCGCATCGACACGGTGGTGTTCGGTTGCTGGGAGCCGAAGACCGGCGCCGCCGGCTCGCTGTGGGACGTCATGCGGGACCGCCGGCTCACCCACCGGGTGCAGGTACGGGGCGGGGTGCTGGAGTCGGAGTGCGCGGCGCTGCTGCTTGAGTTCTTCGCCGACCGCCGGGCACCGGGAGAATGACCGTCATGCGGCTCGGCGTTTACAGCTTCGGCGACATCCACCCCAACCCGGTCACCCGCGAGCGGGTCTCGCCGGCCCAGCGGATAGCCGACCTGCTGGAACGCGTCTCGTTGGTCGAGCAGGTGGGCCTGGACTTCTTCGGCATCGGCGAGCACCACCGGCCCGACTACGCCGTCTCCTCGCCCGTCACCGTGCTGGCCGCGGCGGCCGGCCGGACCAGCCGGATCGGGCTGGGCAGCGCGGTCACGGTGCTGTCCACCGAGGACCCGGTGCGGGTCTATCAGCAGTTCGCCACCATCGACCTGATCTCTCGGGGTCGGGTCGAGCTGATGGCCGGGCGGGGGTCGTTCATCGAGTCCTACCCGCTGTTCGGCGCCAACCTGGCCGACTACGACGCGCTGTTCGACGAGAAGATCCAACTGCTGCTGCAGATCGACGCCGGCAACCCGGTCACCTGGTCCGGGCAGTTCCGGCCGCCGCTGGACAACGCGGTGATCCTGCCCCGGCCCATCCACAAGCCCGGCCTGGGCGAGCACCTGCGGATCTCGGTGGCCACCGGTGGCAATCCCGAGTCCTCCGTCCGGGCCGGGCTTCTCGGCCTGCCGGTGAACTACGCGATCATCGGCGGTCAGCCGGCCCGGTTCGCGCCGCTGGTCGACCTGTACCGGCGGGCCTTCGCGCAGGCCGAGCGACCGGGTGCGGTCGAGGAGGTCGCGTTGTCCGGGATGGGATTCGTCAGCGACGACGGGAAGGCGCTGAACCGGTTCTTCCCGTACTGGCTGGATTCGATGCGCCGGATCGCCCGGGAGCGGCGGTTCCCGGCGCCGGACCGGGCCTCGTACGAAGCGCAGGCGGCGCCGGGTGGCGCGTACTTCATCGGTGCGCCCGAACAGGTCGCCGAGCGAATCGTCGAGTTGCACCGGGTCCTGCACCATGATCGGCAGGGCTTCCAGATGGACCTGTCCAGCGTCCCGCAGGCCGACTCGCTGCGGGCCATCGAGCTTCTCGGCACCGCGGTGGCCCCGCTGGTCCGGGCCGAGCTCGGGTCCTAACGCACTTCGATGACCTCGAGTCCGGGGATCCGTTCGAAGTGGCGCACGTTCGCGGTGGCCACCTGCCACCCAATGCTGATCGCGGTCGCCGCGACGAGTCGGTCGTGCGCGCCGACGTCGGTGCCGGCCCGCGCAAGATCGGCCCAGAGTCTTGCATGAGCGCGGGCGGCGAGCAGGTCAAAGTCGAGGACGGGTACGACCGAGAGGATCGTCTCCACGAACGCTTCGCGGCGTGGGCGGTGTTGGTCGCTCGCGCGGTGCACCCCATGGAGCAACTCGCTCGCGGTGATCGCGGCGATCGCGGCTTCGTCATCCGCGCCGAGGCATTCCGAGAGGCGTTGACCGATCACCCTCCCGGGATCGGCCCGGGATTGCCCCCGGGAAGATCGCTCGAGATCGAAGAATACGGTGGTGTCTACGACGGCTCCCACAGGTCCTCCGGCAGAGATCCGACGCTGCGGCGAACCGATTCCATGTCGTCGGCGAAATCTGGGTCGGGAGCGGGACCGTCGGCGAGGGCCGACGCGATCTCGCGGACGGATCGGCCACGACGACGTGCATCGGGCCGTGGGACGTCGTCAGGGTGGACGATGACAAACACCGGTCGTTCGCGGTTGAGGACGACGACCTGTTCGTGGCGGGTGATCGCCTCCCGGATGCGCCGCGGAATCCGTACCTCGTCGGCGTTGATGGTTGCCATGACGTTAATATAGCAAGCTGTCGAACGCTTCCGAACGCTTCCGTTCGGTTGAGGCCTGGCGATCGTCGGCCGCGCCTCTCGGGGTGGAGGTGAGTTCCACACCAGCCGCTCTCTTCGGATGCCGGTGTGGATGTGGGCCGCAGCCGCGTCAGGACCCGGGCCGGATCGCGTGTGCCGCCCGCCGGCCAAGGTCGGTGAGTTCCACACCAGCCGCCTTCTTTCGCCGCTGGTGTGGATCTCGTCCGCCGCGGAGTCGGATCAGCGTTCCGCGCCCTTGCCGCGCAGGGTCAGCCAGGCCAGTGCCGCGGCCGCCAGGACCAGGGCGACGGCGATCGCCGAGGTGATCACCACGCCGCCGTCGAAGGCGTGCCGGGCCGAGTCCAGGAGCTGGCTCGCGGCTGGCTCGGGCAGGGTGCCGGCAACGGTGGTCGCGCCGCCCAGCGTTTCGGACGCGCTCGTGGCGGCATCGTTGGCCAGGCCCGCGGGCACGACGACTCGCGCCGTGTAGACCGCGGAGAGGATGCCACCGAGGAGGGCGGTGCCCAGCACGGCGCCCAGCTCGTAGGCGGTCTCCGAGATCGCCGACGCCGCGCCGGCCTTGTCGGCCGGAACGCTGGACAGGATGACGTCGTTGGAGACCGTCTCGGCCGCGCCGATGCCCAGCCCGAGCAGCACGAACGCGGCACCCAGGCCGACCGCGGTCGGGTCGTCCGCGGTGAACAGGACCGTCGTGTACCCGGCCGCGCTGATCAGCAGCCCGCCGGCCACGACGACCCGCGGCCCCACGATCCGCACCAGCGGCACAACGGCCAGGCCGGCGGCGATGGTGACGACCAGGCCGGGCACCAGGATCAGGCCGGCCTCCATCGGGCTGTAGCCGAGCACCAACTGCAGGTGCTGGGCGACGAAGAACAGGAACCCGACCAGCGCGAAGACCGCCAGCAGGTTGGCCAGCACCGCGCCGGTGAAGGCGGAGCGGCGGAACAGCAGCACGTCCAACATCGGATTGGGCCGGGTCAGCTGCCGACGGACGAACGCCGAACCGGCGAGCAGGGCCAGGGCGACCAGGCCGATGGGCAGGGCCGAGAACCCGTCATGGGCGACCGACTTGATCGCGTACACCAGGGGCGCCATCGTCAGCAACGACAGACCGATGCTGACGACGTCGATCGGACCCGGATTGGGGTCCCGCGACTCCGGCACGAAGATCGGCGCCAGGAGCAGCAGCAGCACCAGCACCGGTACGGCCATCAGGAAGGCCGAGCCCCACCAGTAGTGCTCCAGCAGGAACCCGCCGACGATCGGGCCGAGGGCGGCGCCGCCGGAGAACCCGGCCGCCCAGATGGCGATGGCCAGGCGGCGTTGCTGACGGTCCACGAACAGGTTGCGCAGCAGCGACAGGGTGGAGGGCATCAGCATCGCCCCGAAGAAGCCCAGGGCCGCGCGGCCGGCGATCAGCCATTCCGCGCTGGGTGCATAGGCGGCCAGCGCGGACACGGCGGCGAAGCCGACGGCGCCGATGAGCAGCAGTCGACGGCGGCCGATCCGGTCGGCCAGGCTGCCCATGGACACCAGCAGGCCGGCCAGGACCAGCGGGTAGATGTCGACCATCCACAGCAGCTGGGTGCCGGTCGGCGCAAGCGACTGCGAGATGGAGGGCAGGGCGAAGCTCAGCACCGTGGCGTCGACGGCGACCAGCAGCACGGGCAGCATCAGCACCGCGAGCGCGATCCACTCCTTGGCGCCTGCCCTCGGTGGGATCGCGGCGGGCGCGGCGATATGGGTGGTGACCGGCGCGCCGGACGCCGGGACGGCGCGCGGGTACATGGTCGAGGTCATTGGTTCACTACTCCAGTTGGCTTCTTTCACTATTACTATACCGACCAGACGGTGTAGTAACGGCAAGGTTGCCGTTGCGTCGGCTGGATCACAGCCGGACGACGCACCTGCCGGGGAACATCCGATCGCCCCGCTCGACCGGAACTTCCCCGGGCACGGGAGGCCGCTACCGTTGACGGATGCCGCCGCCGCCCGCCGCCCGCAACCGGGTGCTCGACGCGCTCGAGCGACTGCTCGTCGATCGCGGGGAGCGGGCGGCCACGCTGGAGGCCGTCGCCCGTGAGGCCGCCGTGTCCAAGGGCGGCCTGATCTATCACTTCCCGTCACGCGAGGCGATGGTCGAGGGACTGCTCGACCGCCTCCAGGCCCGCGCCGACGAGGACAGTTCACTGATGCGGGACGCCCCCGAGGGGGTCGTCGCCTACTTCCTGCGCACCTCCCAGTGCGCGGACACCCCATTCGACCGGACCATGGTCGCCGCGACCCGGCTGCGCTCGCACGCGTCGGCGCGGGAGGCGCTGGCTCGGGTGCAACTGCAGTGGTATGACGCGATCCTGGCCGACGTGGGGGACGAGACCGTCGCTCAGATGGTGATGCTGATGGGCGACGGGTTTTACTACAACGCCTCCGCCCCGGACGCGCTGGCGTCGACCGGAACGCCGCAGTACCAGGCGAAGGTCGACGACATGGTCGCCCTGATCGGCCAACTGGTGCGACTGCGCTCCGGGTCCGGTTGACGCCGGCGAGCGGCTCTTCTTGCCCGCTGAGCGGGCAGATCCAGCCACTCGC
>DATDBV010000735.1:0-7112 GCA_036524715.1 Nakamurella sp.
GCCGGCTGATCATCAACTGGACCAGCCCCACCGGCCACACCTACCCCCGCAAGGCCCGCCGCAGCAGCCCACCCGACGCCTGGATCCGCACCGCCGGCACCACCATCGCCGAACAACTCGACCTGCTCGCCGCCCAACGCAGCCGACCCGTCACCGCCAACCTCGACACCCCAACAGGCACCGCACCCGACCAGGAACCCACCAGCCCGGCACACAGCCCGCTCGAAGACCGCCTCACCGACGCCCTCCTACGTCACGGCCTCGCCAACCAACCCCGCATCGAGTACGACCCCGACGCCGAACCCATCCACGATGACCCCCCACCGTTCTGACCGCGTGCGCCAGATCCCAGCGGTCCAGGTGGTCGCCGCGCCCCGCCGACAGGAACGACGCACGGACGAGTGCATGATCGATCCGGACGGGCGCGGCCGATGTGCCTGCGTGGGTGACGACCGGCCGCTGCGGCCCGCATTGCGGAGCGACCCGGGACGGACTCGCGACCCGGAGGAGCGCGCCGGGAGACCCCCGGTGGATGATGACCAGCCCATCGCTGCGGCGATCGGGGCGGGACCTGCCCGCTTCCGCGGCTACGCGGGGTGGTGCAGGGCCAGGCCCGTGCTCGGATCGAACACGTGCGCGGCCGTCACGTCCACCGATACCGCCACCGGGTCTCCCACCCGGATCGCCGTTCGCCCGGCGAACCGGGCGACCAGCCTGCACCCGTCGGCCAATCCGACCGTCACGAACACCTCCCTACCGGTTCGCTCGACCCCCCGGACGTCCCCCAGGAGCACCGTCGCGTCGGGGTCGGGGTCGGGCGGGACCGCGGTCACCGACTCGGGCCGCAGCCCCAGAGTCACTTCGCCACCCACCCGGTCAGCCAGGGCAGCCGGGACGGGCTGCCAGGTCACCAGCGTCCGATTGGCGACCCGGTAGCCGGTCACTCCGCCGGACGCCACCAGCCGGGCGGTCAGCACGCCGAGCGGCGCCTGACCGACGAAGTCGGCGACGAACAGGTTCGCCGGACGTTCGTAGAGCTCACGGGTCGTCCCGATCTGCTGGACCCGGCCCTCGTTGACCACCGCGATCCGGTCGCCGATCGAGAGTGCCTCCGTCTGGTCGTGAGTGACGTACAACGTGCTCACCCCCGCCGACTTGACGGTGTCGGCGATGACCCGGCGCATTCGAGTCCGCTCGGGCATGTCCAGGTTGGCCAGGGGCTCGTCCAGCAGAAACACCTTCGGCTCCCGAACCAGTGCCCGGCCGATGCCGGCCTGGCCACGCTGTCCCATGGATATCTCCGTGGGCTTGCGACGGAGCAGACTCCAGATGCCCAGGCGCCGTGACTGATGCTCGACCCGCTGTTGCACCACGGTGGCATCCGTGTGCCGCTGGGTCAGCCCGAAGCCCATGTTCCTGGCGAGGTCAAGCGTCGGATAGAGCGCCGTCTTCTCGAACACCATGGCCACGTCCCGACCCGGTGGCTCGAGCCGGGTGACGTCCCGACCCTGAATCAACACCTGGCCAGGCCGCACCGGAAGCAGACCGGCGACCGACCGCAGGATGGTCGACTTGCCGCAACCCGAAGGGCCAAGGATGGCCAGGAGCTCTCCCGGTTCGGCCAGCAACGTGAAGTCTCGGAGCACCACGGTGCCGTCCAACTGCACAACAGTGGCACCGATCAACCCTGTCCGGCCGGCCGCGGTCGAAGCCGCCCCAGCATCGGACTCGGCCGGACCGGGCGGGACCGGACCGGGGGCGGCTGGGAATGAATCGGTCATTGGACGCCATCTTCGAGCCTGACCCGAGCGACGTCCAGCACGGTCAGCGCCGCCCTGATCTGCACCACGGCTTCCGCGTCGGCCAGGTCGAGCCCGGTGAGCGACTCGACCCGCTGCAGCCGCTGGGTGACGGTGTTCGGGTGCAGGTGCAGGGCGGCGGCGGTCGCGGCCCGGTTCTGCCGGTTCCCCAGGTAGCAGCGCAGGGTGTCGAGCAGCTGGGTGCCGCGCGGTTCGTCGTGCCGACGCACGGCGGCCAGGGAACGGTCGGCGAAGGCCACCAGCGGAGCCGGGTCGTCCAGCTGCAGCAAGAGCCCGGCGACGCCGAGCCGGTCCACGGTCACGGTCAGGCCGGATCGACCGCCATCCAAGACGATCTCAAGTGCCCCGCGCGCGCCGTACGGCGCGCTGGCCGACCGGGCCGGTGAGCTGATCGACGTCTCCACCGGCGGCCTGGACCGGCCCAGCGGATCACCGTCGGGCCCGGCTACCAGATGCCGTTCGCGCGGGACGTCCGCATCAAGGCCGACATCCCCACCGGCGCCGTGGGTCTGGTCACCGAGCCGGCACAGGCGCAGCAGGTGCTGGACGAGGGTGCCGCCGACGTCGTGGACCTGGCCCGGGCGGCGCTGCGGGAGCCGGCCTGGCCGCTGCGGGCCGCGCACGAGCTGGGCATCCCCGCCCAGAACGCGCGTTACCCCCGCAGTACGTACGGGTGGTGTGGCGGCCCGGATGACGGTCGGTGCCAGTCCGTGACGCTGCCCATCCGACCCGGGCAGGCACCGGCGCTACCATCGGGAGCCGTCCAGTTCGCTGCTCGCGCAACGGAGCCGCCGCACCGTCGATCCGTGGGGAGGTCGCGCGGTCCATGGCCCAGGTCCTGCTGTTCCACCACATCCAGGGACTTACACCGGGGGTGATCGCGCTCGCCAATCAGTTCCGGGACGCCGGGCACATAGTGCACACGCCCGATCTCTATGGCGGGCGCACGTTCGTCACGATCGAGGAAGGCGCGGCATTCAGCGAGGGTCAAGACGCCCCGGACCTGTCCGCGCTGGCCGACGCCGCGGCGGCCTACTTGCCGAGAGAACTGGTCTACGTCGGCGTCTCCTCCGGGGTGATGCACGCGCAGCGGCTGGCTCAAACGCGGGCCGGGGCGGCGGGTGCGGTTCTGCTGGAGGCTTGCGTGCCGGTGACGGCTGACTGGGCGTTCGGGGCGTGGCCCGACCGGGTGCCGGTGCAGGTCCACGGCATGGACGCCGACCCGTTCTTCGCCGGCGAGGGCGACGTCGATGCCGCGCGCGAGCTCGTGGAGATCGTGGGGCCGATGGCGGAGCTGTTCGTCTACCCGGGTGAGAACCACCTGTTCGTGGACAGCTCGCTCGACTCCTACGACGCCGAGGCCACCACATTGCTGGTCGAACGGGTCACCGGGTTTCTCAGCCGTGTCGATCGCGCATGAGCGCACGGTGGGCGGGAAGGCTCGTCGACAGCGCGAACAATCGGGCGCCGGCGCGCCCGATGGGGTGGCCGAGCCTGCGAGGCAACCCGGGGGCGGAGGCATTAGGCCGGATCGACCGTGCGCGTGACGACCCAGCGGTGCGGCGAGATCGGCCGGGTCCTGGTGAATCCGTGCTTCTCGAAGGCGGCCATCGGGCCGGTGTGCAGGAACGAGCCTGACACCGAGCGGTCGTCGGTCTCCTCCGGGTAGCCCTCCACGGTGCCGCCACCCAGACGCGTGATCTCGCCGAGTGCGCCGCCGAGCGCGGCGTTCGCGACGCCACGCTTGCGGCCTCCCTTGCCGGTGAAGAAGCAGGTGATGCGCCAGTCGGGCGGGGTCGTGAGGTCCTTCTCATAGCGGCGTCGGCTCTTGACCTGGGGCAGCTCGGTGGGAGTGCCGAACTGGCACCAGCCCAGGCAGTCGTCGCCGTCGAGGACCAGAGCGGCGTGGGTGGTGCCCGCGCGGACGCGCTGGTGCTTCTCGTCGCGGTTCTGCTGCGGGGTGCGTCCCTGGCCGAGCCTCACGTGGAAGCCCATGCACCAGCAGCCGCCCCAGACGCCGTTGTTCGCCTCGACCAGCCGGGCGAACGCGGGCCAGGTGTCCTCGTCCAGCCGACGAACGGTGAGGGCGGACGACGTGTCCGTCGTCTCGTTGTTCACGGGCATCTCCTCAGCATGCCGGGTCGGACCATCGGTCGCCGGCCGGAGCCGCCGCGGGATCGAGACGCACCGTCGCATCGCGGGTTCGGCGGTCTCGAGTGAACCGTCTGCGGGCAGAACGTGCCCGTTCACCCTGCAGAGCCTCCACTCGATGACCCAGGCGTGAAGGACGCCGCAACCGCAACTGCACCCGTCCGCGGCGCTCGAATTGCCCGGCTGCGACCGGCGCCTGCCGGACCGGGGCCGATTTCAGCGACCAGCACGTCCTGCCCCGCGACACGCGCGGATCGCGGCGGCAGCGGCGCGGTCGGTCGCCGACCTGCCGCCCGGCGTCCACCATCTCCATCGGATCATGGGTGGGACGTCCCGGCCGGGATCCGGCTCGGCGGCTGACTGCCGAACGTCGTCAAGAAAGTTCTCGAATGCGTCGATTTCCGTGAGCCTGCTTCGGCACACAGGGTGGAGGCACCGAGGGACGGTGCCCCACCGGTAGGGAGATTGCCATGGGATCCATCACGTCCGGCCTGTTCATCTCGCTCGACGGCGTCATCGAGTCGCCCGAGACCTGGCACTTCGACTACTTCAACGACGAGATGGGCGCGGTGGTCGGCGATATGATGAGCGCCGCCGACGCGACCCTGCTCGGGCGGCAGACCTACGACGAGTTCGCCGCCTACTGGCCGGGCGCCGACCCGGCGGACCCGTTCACCGCGCAGATGAACGGCTCGCGCAAGTACGTCGTGTCGAGCACGCTGACCGATCCGGCCTGGCAGAACTCGATCGCGATCAACGGTGACGTGCGGGCCGAACTGACCGCGCTGAAGCGGACCACCAGGCTGGGCACCACCGGCAGCGCCACCCTGGTCCGCTGGCTGCTCGAGGAGGGGCTGGTCGATGAGCTGCACCTGCTGGTGCATCCGGTCGTCGTCGGCAAGGGCAAGAAGCTCTTCGAAGACGGCGCGAAGGTGCCGCTGAAGTTGCTGTCCGCCACCACCTTCACCACCGGGGTTGTGCACCTGGTCTACGCGCCGGTCGTCGGCTGACCCCAGAATGGGCCGCAGGCAACCGGGAGAAGGAACAGGCAGATGCGCTACATGGTGATGCACTATCAGACCCAGGCGATGGAGGACGGCGCCAAGCCCTCCCCGGAGATGCAGGCCGCGATCGGCGAATACATGCAGGAGGCGGCGATGGCCGGCGTGCTGCTGTCCGGTGAAGGAGTCGCTCCGAGTTCCGCCGGCGCCCGGGTCGAGGTCACCGACGGCACCGTGCGGGTGATCGATGGACCGTTCGCCGAGGCGAAGGAGCTGATCGCAGGGTTCGCCATCCTGGAGGTCGACTCGCTGGCCGAGGCGGTCGAGCACGCGCGGAAGTTCGCGCTGCTGGTCGGCGCCGAGCGGGTCGACATCCGACGGGTTCTCGAGTACTCCGACCTGTAAGACCGTGCGTGACGACGACAATCACAGCTCCGCCACGGACGTCGGATCCCTCGACGGCACCGTGGCGGCGCTGTGGCGGGTCGAGTCCCCGCGGCTGATCGCTCGCCTGGTCCGCCTGCTCGGCGACGTCGACACGGCCGAGGAGATCGCGCAGGACGCGTTCGTCATCGCGATCGAGAAATGGCGGGCCGAGGGCGTGCCGAGCAACCCGGCGGCCTGGCTGCACAAGACCGCGCGGTTCCTGGCCGTCGACCGGATCCGCCGCCACGACACCCAACGCGGCAAGTACCGCCAGATCGCCGCCACCACACCGCAAACCGTGGAAGGCGAGGTCGTCGACGGCGACCTCGCCGACGACCTGCTCGGGCTGATCTTCATGGTCTGCCACCCGATCCTGTCCCCTGACGCCCGCTCGGCGCTCACCCTGAAGCTGATCTGCGGACTGTCCACCGAGGAGGTCGCCCGGGCGTTCCTGGTGCCCGGACCCACCATCGCGCAGCGCATCGTGCGGGCCAAACGCACCCTGACCGCCGCGAACATCCGCTTCGAGCTGCCGGCGGAGAAGGAACGCCCGGCGCGGTTGGACGCGGTCCGCGAGGTCGTCTACCTGGTGTTCAACGAGGGACACACGGCCACCAGCGGCGACGAATGGATCCGTCGCGACCTGTGCGCCGAGGCCCTCCGGCTCGGACGGATGCTCGCCACCCTGACTCCGCGCGAGCCCGAGACGCTCGGGCTGCTCGCGCTGATCGAGCTCCAGGCGTCACGGCTGGACGCCCGCACCGGGCCCGACGGCGAGCCGATTCTCCTGTTGGACCAGGACCGGGCGCGTTGGGACCGGCTGCTCATCCGCCGAGGTCTGGAGCTGCTGCGGCGCACCCAGGAGCTCGGTGGGGCGGCCGGGCCCTATGCCCTGCAGGCGGCCATCGCGGCCTGCCACGCCCGGGCCCGGACCGCCGCGGACACCGACTGGCCGCGCATCGCCGCGCTGTACGACGGACTCGCCCAGATCAGCCCGTCGCCGGTGGTCGAACTCAACCGGGCCGTAGCCACCGCGCAGGCGTTCGGGCCCGCGGCCGGCCTGACCATCGTGCAACCACTGCTCGAACTGCCCACCATGCGCGGCTACCACCTGCTGCCCGCCGTCGCCGGCGACCTGCTCTGCCGGACCGGGCGCCACGACGAGGCCCGGCAACAGTTCCTGCGGGCCGCGGCAATGACCGGGAACGGCCGGGAACGCTCGACCATGCAGGCACGCGCGGCGGCCTGCGCCGACGGCCACGCCGGTGGTGACAACACCGGCTGACTCGCGGCGGATCAGGTCAGGAGGCGAATGCGGCACGTCGGCCCGGAGGCTTTGGCGAGCCGGTGATCGGCGGTGACCAGGTCGCAGCGCAGCGCCTCGGCGAGCGCGACGTAGGCGGCGTCGTAGGCGGTGACGTTCGCGCGCAGCTCGTAGGCTCGGCGCATCAGCCGCAGTGTCGGAACCCGATCGATATCGAGCTGTTCGAGGTCGGCGACCGCCGCCAAGAAGCGCTCGTCGGACAGCGTGCCCGCCAGCCACCGCTTGCGCAGCACGGCCACCGTCTCGACGTCGACGAGGTCCGGGCTGAACAACCCGGCTCCTCCGTCACCGGGCTGTCTGCGCCCGGACCTACTGTGCTCGATGGCGGCCTCGCAAGCTCGGCCGACTTGGTCCGGGCTGAACAACCCGGCTCCTCCGTCGCCGGCCGCG
>DATDBV010000736.1:0-5933 GCA_036524715.1 Nakamurella sp.
GCCAGGTGCTGCCACCATGTGATTGCCTGGGCTCCGAGTTGATCACCCGGATCGGTGTCGGACGCAGGTGTCAACGATGACGATGAGGTGCTTTCGTGGCGGGCAATTCCACCGAGTCCGGGCGGTCCGTCACCAGCAAGATCACGTCCATCCTGTTGACCTTCACCGAGGGGTCCGAGCACTCGCTCACCGAGATCGCCCGGCTGGCCGGTCTGCCGATCTCGACCGCGCATCGGCTCACCTCGGAACTGGCCTCCTGGCGGCTGCTGGAGCGGACCGATGCCGGTCATTACCGGGCCGGGTTGCCACTGCGCATGATCGGCACCCCGGAATCCGGGCGGGCCGGGCGGCCCAGCATCGCCGAGCGCGCGCCATGCGTGATCGAGGACGTGTGCGCGGCCACCGGGTGCCGGGTGCGGCTGGGTGTTCTGACCGACCTTGAGGTCGCGTACATCGAGAAGGTCCCGGGACCGCGACCGGCGACCAGTTTCAGCACCGCCGCGACCGTGCCCACCCACCCGACGGCGATGGGTCGGGCACTGCTGGCCTTCTCCCCCGCCCGCACCGTCGAGCTGACGATCATGCGGGGGCTGCGGGCGTACACGTCGCACACCGTGACGTCGCCCGATCGGTTCCGCCGGGCGCTGGGGGTGACCCGGTTGACCCGGGTCGCGGTCACCCGGTGGGAGCTGGAGAGCGACCTGTGCTGGGTGGCCATGCCGGTGTTCGGACCGGGCGGCGAGGTGCTGGCCGCCGTCGAGGTCGCCGTCCGCGACCTGCAGCTCGAGATGCACGCGGTGGTCGGCACCCTGGCCATCGCCACCCGCAGCCTCACTCGCGAGTTGGCCGGCGACCAGCGCCCGGCGCTCCCGCAACCGCCGCGGGAACACTCGGACGCCCTGCGCATGGCGACCACCTGAGCCGGGAGGGCGGGGTGGGCGGGAGGGCCCGGGTGGGCGGGAGGGCTGGGTGGGGGCTCAGCCCTTGACGTAACCGCCGGGTCCGGCGCCGAGCACCGGATGCTGCTCGCTGCCCATCGGCGGCGGGTCGACCAGCGGACCCGAATTCGCGGCGGACCACTTGGCCCAGTCGTCCCACCAGGTGCCCGACTTGCGTTCCGCGGTGGACCGCCATTCCGCACCGGTGGCCGGCAGCTTCTCGTCACCGTCGGCGACCTGGTACCACACCTTCGGCCCGGGCGGGCTGACGATGCCGGCGATATGTCCACCGCTGCCCAGGACGAACCGCACCGGGCCGCTGACCAGGTTGACCGTCTTGTAGGCCGACTCCCACAGCACGATGTGGTCGTTGATCGCGCTGACCACGTACGTCGGCTGCTTGATCACGCTCAGATCGATGGTGGCCCCGCCGATATCGAGGGTGCCGGCGGCCAGCTTGTTCTGCACGTAGAAGTTCTTGAGGTAGAACGCGTGCATCGTCGCCGGCATCCGGGTGCTGTCCGCGTTCCAGGCCAGAATGTCGAAGGCAGGTGGTGGCTGGCCCATCAGCCAGTTCGAGACGACGTAATTGAAGATCAGGTCGTTGGCCCGCAGGATGTCGAAGGTGCCGGCCATGGTCTCGCCTTCGAGGGTGCCCTCCCGCTTCATCTTCTTCTCCAGCCGTTCGACCGACCTCATGTCGGTGAAGGCGCCGAGCTGGCCGGGCTGCGCATAGTCGAGCATCGTGTTCAGCAGGGTCAGCGTGCCGACCCGGTTGTCGCCCTGCTGGGTCAGGTAGGCGGCGGTGATCGCGGTCATCGCGCCGCCCAGGCACAGCCCGACGATGTCGATGGTGTCCGCGCCGGTGATCTCCTGGACCACATCCAGCGCGGTCTGCGGCCCGTGCACCAGGTAGTCGTCCATCGTGGTGCCCGACATGTCGGCGGACGGGTTCTTGTAACTGATCGCGAACACGGTGCGGCCGTGCTGGACCGCCCATTCGATGAAGCTGCGGTTCGGCGCGAGGTCCATGATGTAGTACTTGTTGATCCACGGCGGGCTGCACAGCAGCGGGGTGGCGTGCACCTGCTCGGTCTGCGGCTCGTACTGCAGCAGCTGCATCAGGTCGTTCTGGTAGACGACCTTGGCCGGGGTGCAGGCCAGGTTGATGCCGACCTCGAAGCCGCTGCGATCCACCTGACGGGGTCTGCCGCCGTTGTGCCGCACGTCGTCGACGAAGTTGCGCGCACCCTTGAGCAGGCTGGCGCCGGCGGTGTCGAAGGCCTTCTGCAGCGCGGCCGGGTTGGTCGGCAGGAAGTTGGTGGGGGCGAGGGCGTCGACGATCAGGTCGAGCATCATCATCGCCTTGCGACTCTCGTCGTCGGACAGCTGGGCCGACCCGACCACGTCCCGCGCCGCCTTGGCTGCCGCCAGGTAGGCCATCCGGATCGAGTAGTAGGCGGGATTGTCCTGCCAGGCAGGGGCGGCGAACCGCCGGTCCTTGGGGTCCGCCTCCACCGGCGGGGTGACGTCCCGGCCCAGCCAGCGGGCGCCGGCGGCGACCGGGATCCGGGCCAGGGCGCCGGCCAGGTGCAGGGCCGACTTGGCCGGCGCGGCGGGGTGGGCCAGCGAGGCTCGGACGGCCTTGGTCAGCGACTCGCGCAAGCCGGCGACGTCGACGTCCTCGAAGATGTCGGTCTCGGGCGCCAGCACGCTCGCCGCTCGTTCGGCGACATCGCGGAGGGCCTCAGGTAGTTCGGGTGCCATGTCCACCATCCTTGCTTGATTGCCGTGGCCGGTACAGGTCCGATGCGCCTCCCGCTGGTCGGAACACCCGTGCCCGGGCATGCCGAACCCGCGCCGACACCGGTATCTGTGGGGTTCAACGACCCCTGGAGGCGATGATGTCACTGCTGGACGGTTCGGCGCCCGACACCGAGCCGGCGGTCGGCGTGGGGCCCGCCACATCCCGGCCGCCGCTGCGCACCTCGATCGCCACCGTCTGCATCTCCGGAACTCTGGAGGACAAGCTGGCCGCCGCGTCGGCGGCCGGGTTCGACGGCGTCGAGATCTTCGAACCGGACTTCGTCGTGTCCCCGTCCTCGGCGCGTGAGGTGCGGCAACGGTGCGCCGACCTGGGCCTGTCGATCGACCTCTACCAGCCGTTCCGGGACTTCGATTCCACCGATCCGGCGCAGGTGGAGCTCAACCTGCGCCGGGCGGACCGCAAGTTCGACCTGATGCAGGCCCTGGGCACCGACCTGATCCTGGTCTGCTCCGCGGTCTCCCCGACCGCCGTCGACGACAACGCGGTGATCGCCGAGCAACTCCACCGGCTGGCCGAGCGCGCTGCGCAACGGGGCATGCGGATCTCCTACGAGGCCCTGGCCTGGGGCACGCGGGTCAACACCTTCGACCGGTCGTGGGACATCGTGCGGGCGGCGGACCACCGCGCCCTTGGGGTCTGCCTGGACAGCTTCCACATCCTGTCCCGCGGCTCGGACCCTGCCGGGATCGAGCAGATTCCCGGTGAGAAGATCTTCTTCCTCCAGTTGGCCGACGCGCCGTTCATGAACATGGACGTCCTGCAGTGGAGCCGGCACTACCGGCTGTTCCCCGGGCAGGGCACCTTCGACCTGCCGGCGTTCCTTCGGCACGTGCTGGCCGCCGGCTATACCGGGCCGCTGTCGCTCGAGGTGTTCAACGACGTGTTCCGCCAGTCCGACCCTGGCCGCGCGGCGGTTGACGCCCACCGGTCGCTGCTGGCCCTGTACGAGTCGACGGTGGGCAGCCTGCCGTTGGACCGCGCCGGCTCGGCCTCCTCCGGATCGGTCGGGGTGCCCGCCGACCGGCCGGTGCCGCCGGCGCCGGAGCTCGGCGGGTTCGCGTTCGCCGAGCTGGCTGTCGACTCCGAGAGCGGGCCGGCGGCGGCCGCCACCCTGTCGGCGCTCGGCTTCCTGCACTCGGGGCGCCATCGCAGCAAGCCGGTCCAGCTGTGGTCGCAGGGCGGGGCCCGCGTGCTGCTCAATGCCGCCCGGGGGTCGGACGAGTATCCGACCGGGGCGGCGGTGGCCGCGATCGGGTTCGAGACGGCCGATCCGTCCGCGGCGGCGGTGCGGGCGCAGGCGATGCTGGCTCCCCTGCTGCCCCGCCGGCGGGGCGCCGACGAGGCCGATCTGTCGGCGGTGGCCGCGCCCGACGAGACCGCTGTGTTCTTCTGTCGAACCGGCGCGTCCGACGATGCCGGGTGGATCGGGGACTTCGACCCGCTCGACCCGGCCGCCGGGTCTGCCCCCGACGGAACCTCCTTGAGCCGGATCGACCACGTCGCGCTCACCCAGCCGTACGACCGGTTCGACGAGGCGAGCCTGTTCTTCCGGACCGTGCTTGGCCTGCCGACCCGGCACAGTTCGGAGATCGCCGCGCCCTTCGGGCTGGTGCGCAACCGGACGGCGGCCAACCTCGACGGTTCGGTGCGGATCGGGCTGACCGTGTCGGTGCTGCGCCGGGGTGGGCAGTGGGCGCCGGGAGTGACCGACCCGCAGCATGTGGCGTTCGCCACGGACGACATCGTGACGGCGGCGCGGGCTGCGGCCGCCGCCGGCGCCCCGGTCCTGCCGGTGCCGGCGAACTACTATGACGACCTGGACGCCCGGCTTGCCCTGCCGGCCGACCGGCTCGAAATCATGCGCGAGCTGAACCTGTTGTACGACCGGACATCTGACGGCGAGTTCTGGCACTTCTACACCGCCGTGCTGGGCGGGCGGGTGTTCTTCGAGGTGGTGCAGCGGGTCGGCGGCTATCAGGGCTACGGGGAGGTCAATTCCCCGGTGCGGATGGCAGCACACCGCCGCCAGCGTTACGCCGCGGCGTCCGTTTCGTCGTAACGTGAATCTGACGACGGTCGACGCAGCTCCTCAACGATGCGGCCGCCCACTTCCGCGCCGTCGGGATTGATCCCGCACGCCCAGGAGGAGCCATGTCACAGTCCCCACCGGCCAGCGCCCGTGCCGCCCTGAGCGACCGCCTGCTGCGGTTCGCCGTCGATCGGTCGATCGAGACCAGGGAGATGGAACGCCGGGTGGATTCGATCGACCCGAGCACCCCCGGCTCCGACGGTCTTCGCGCGGCGCTGGCCGCCGCCAGGGCCTGGGAGGCTGCGGTCCTGTGGGTGGCCTGGCGGCTGCAGCCGCGGAGCTCCGTCACGCGCTGAATTGGTGTTGATCATGCAGTAGCTTGTTCTGGGGCCCCAGAAGAACACCTCCTGCATGATCAACACGGCGGGGACGCGGACGCCTGGGATCAGCCCACCCCGGTCGCCGGCGCCGCAGCGGCGTGGTTGCCGGCGATGTAACCGAACGTCATCGCCGGGCCGATGTTGATGCCGCCCGACGGGTAGTGCCCGCCCATCACGTTGGCCTGGTCGCTGCCGGCCGCGTACAGGCCGGGGATCACCGAGCCGTCGGCACGCAGCACTCTGGCGTCGGCGTCGGCCCGAAGGCCGTAGAACGTCCCGAAGCTGCCGGGCAGCACCCTGATCGCGTAGAACGGCCCCTTTCCCAACGGCGCCAGCGACGGGTTGGGGCCGTGGTCCTTGTCGCCGGATCCCCGGTTGAAGGCGGTGCGTCCGCGGCCGAACTCCGGGTCCTCGCCCACCCGGGCGTGCTCGTTGAACTCGGCGACGGTCCGCTCAAGGCCGGCCGCGTCGATGCCGCACCTGACGGCCAGGTCGCTCAGTGTCTTTCCGCGCTGCATGTACCCGTTGAGCAGGTACGGAAACGTCGGGACCGGGAACGGCTTGGCCATGCCGAACGGGTACCGCCGCTGGAACGCGTGGTCGCAGATCAGCCAGGCCTGCACGGGCTCGCCCTCGGGCACCGCGTCGATCATGCCGGTGGTGAACTGGTAGTAGCCGTCGGCCTCGTTGACGAATCGCTTCCCGTTCGCCGTCACCGCGATCAGGCCGGGCTTGCCCCGGTCCACGATGTGCGGGTA
>DATDBV010000737.1:0-4500 GCA_036524715.1 Nakamurella sp.
TGTCGAAGTCGAACCGGCACCGCAGCACCCCGGCGAACCACCGGATCGCGCCCAGACTGCCGGTCGCGGTCAGGTGAGCGAGCACCTCGCGGACGGTGAACCCGGCACACAGCGACGGCGTGGCCCATCCCGAGTCGTCCAGACCGGTCAGATCGTCGGCCAGGGCGGCCCGCTCGGCGTGGATCAGGGGCCAGATCTCTCGCATCGTCCTGCGCATCCTGGGGGGACTCCCCGGTGGGGTGGATCTCATCGGCCTCCCGAGCACCGCCGGGAACCAACCCACCGCCACGTGCGTTGCACATAACGGGAACCCCGAGTGTCACCCGACGGTGATCTTCGTCGGTTAGGTTCTCGGCAACAGTTCGGTCCAATCGCCTCATCGGAGGGCAGCGTGCAGAGCTCCAGCAATCCCGCCTTCAGGAACATGGAGAAGGTGATCGGCTCGCAACAGCAGGCGGCACCCAGTGCCCAGTACCTCGACCAGATGTACCAACAGCCTGCCTACCAGGCGCCTGCCCGCGAGCGCTTCCTCACCGTGGACGACGTGGTCACCAAGACCGCGATGATCCTGGTCCTGGCCGTCGTCGCCGGCTTCGCCACCGCCTGGTTCCAGGCCTACGTCCTGGCCATACCCGGCGCGCTCATCGGCTTCGTGCTGGCCATGGTGATCATCTTCAAGCGCAAGATCAGCCCGCCGCTGATCATCGGGTACGCCCTCGCCGAGGGTGTCTTCCTGGGCGCCATCACCGGCGTGTTCAACCAGTACTACCCGGGCATCGCAGCCCAAGCGATCGTCGGCACGCTCGGCGTATTCGGCGGCATGCTGGTCATCTACAAGACCGGCGCCATCCGGGTCACCCCGCGGCTGACCAAGATGATCATCGGCGGCGTCGTCGGCGTGGCCGTGCTGATGCTGTTCAACCTGATCATGAGCATGTTCGGGGTCAACATGGGGCTGCGCGACGGCAGCACCATGGCGATCATCTTCTCGGTGATCTGCATCGCGCTGGCCGCGTTCAGCTTCCTGCTGGACTTCGACGCCATCGACAAGGCGATCAAGCAGGGCGCGCCGGCGAACACCGCCTGGTACTTCGCGTTCGGCCTGATGGTCACCCTGGTCTGGCTGTACCTGGAGATCCTGCGGCTGCTGGGCTACGCCCGACAGTAGGCGCCGGAATCCGAACGGCCCCGCCCGAGTTCGCTCGGTGCGGGGCCGTTGTCGCATGTCAGCGCCACGTCCTGTGGTGCCGAATGGCGGCCTCGCCAGCTCGGCCGACTCGTGCCGAATGCGGCCTCGCCAGCGGCCGACTCGTGCCGATTGGCAGCCTCGCCAGCTCGGCCGACTCGTGCCGAATGGCGGCCTCGCAGGCTCGGCCGACTCAGGCCGACAGCGGCTGCGATTCCTGCGCGTCGGCGACGTCGATCGCCTCCAGTTCGGCGATCGCCGCCGGCAGCAGCACCTGCATCGCCCGTCCGTAGCCCGCCCCGGACGGGTGGAACCGGTCGGCGGCGAACAGGTCGGGTTGGCCGACGAACTCGGGACTGACCAGCCGGGCCAACGCGACCGGCCGGCCGCCCGCGTCGGTGACCGCTCGCTCCTGCAGCGCGGCCAGCCGCAGCGACCACGCGCTCAGCACGCTGCGCAGCGGCTGGGGGATCGCCGTGATCACCCCGAAGTCGGGGCACGTTCCGACGACCACCGGGACACCGCGCGCGGTCAGCGCCCGCACGGCCTGTCCCAGCTGCGCGGCCGATCGCCACGGCGGCACCATGTCCCGCAGGTCGTTGGCCCCGATCAGGATGACCACCACGTCCGGGGATTCGGCCAGGCACAGCTCGAGCTGGCGGGGGAGGTCCGCCGTGCGGGCACCGGTCAGCCCGTGCGAGCGCAGGTGCACCGGTCGGTTCACGTGCCGGGCGATGCCACGGGCGATGATCACGCCAGGCAGCTCGTCGGCGGTGTGGGCGCCATAGCCGACCGAGGTCGAATCCCCGAGCGTCACCAGGGTCAACGGGGTCCACCCCGAGCTGACCACTCGGGCTCCCGCCTCGACGTCGGCATCCGATTGCAGCAGGCGGCCGTCCTCGAGGTAGACGCCGTCGCCCTGCGGCAGGCGGATGTGCACCAGATGATCTGCCACTCGCTGCTGGGCGTCCGTCGCGCCGGGTACCGGCGGTGGAACCAGCGTCCCGTCGGCGAGGGCGGCCACCAGGGCCGCCTTCTCGATCGCCCGGCTGGTGCTCCAGGCCTGGCCGAGCAGGCCCACGACGGCGCTGCCGACCCCGGCGAGGAGCCCGAGACCGGCCACGGTGGCCACGCCACGTCCGGACGGCGCACGGGACCGAGTGGATGATGGGAAAGCGCCGGCCATCGACGCGGAGTATCCGCCCACGGGCCCCGACACCCTTGTCGGGAAGATGCTCATTTCTGCCTCCCAGCGCCACCCGGCACGATTGCTGTCGAATCGACCCCTTCGTCGTTCGGGACTTCTTCTTGGGTCAACCCGGGATGAAGCCCGGATGTTTCCCGCGGTTCACTTCTGCAGAGCATTATTTTGCGCCACCACCTCGCGCCGGCGCTGCCCCTCGAATTGACGAGAATTCCCGCACCCGCCCGCTCGCTCCGACGGCCGACGCGCGTGACGTCACCCGCTCGAGTGAGCCGGGCCGTCACGCTGGGTGTCGGTCGGTCGGGTCCCCTACTGGTTCGATCCCCTGCCTGACAGAGGCGTGGCCGGCGTCGGCTGATACGGCTCCGCCGGACCCCCGGATAACCTGACCGGGGCCGTCACCCGCTGCCGGCCAGGCATCGACCATCCCGCCCCGTGGAGTGACCCGTGCGCTACGCCCAGTCCGTCGTCGAACTCATCGGGAGCACCCCGCTGGTCAAGCTGGGACCGTTGGCCGCCGACGTGGCCCCGCTGGTGTTGGCGAAGGTGGAGTACGTGAACCCCGGCGGCTCGGTCAAGGACCGGATCGCGGTGAAGATGATCGACGCCGCCGAGCGGTCCGGCGCGCTGCGCCCGGGCGGCACCATCGTCGAGCCGACCAGCGGCAACACCGGCGTCGGCCTGGCCCTGGTCGCCCAGCAACGCGGCTACCGGTGCATCTTCATCTGCCCGGACAAGGTCAGCGAGGACAAGCGCAACGTGCTGCGGGCCTACGGCGCCGATGTGGTGGTGTGCCCGACCGCGGTCGCGCCCGACGATCCGAACTCGTACTACTCGGTGTCCGACCGCCTGGTCCGCGAGACGCCGGGCGCGTGGAAGCCCGATCAGTACTCCAACCCGAACAATCCGGCCAGTCACTACGAATCGACCGGCCCGGAGATCTGGCGGGACACGAACGGGAAGGTCACCCATTTCGTCACCGGGGTCGGCACCGGCGGCACCATTTCCGGCGTCGGCCGGTACCTCAAGGACGTGTCGGGCGGCCGGGTCCGAGTGATCGGCGCCGACCCCGAGGGGTCGGTGTACTCCGGCGGCACCGGGCGCCCCTACCTGGTCGAAGGGGTCGGCGAGGACTTCTGGCCGACCGCGTACGACCCGACCGTCACCGACGAGATCATCGCGGTGTCGGACGCGGAGTCGTTCGCGGTGACCCGGCGGCTCGCCCGCGAGGAGGGTCTGCTGGTCGGCGGGTCCTGCGGGATGGCCGTCGCCGCCGCGCTCCGGCTGGCCGGCCGGCTGACCGCGGACGATGTGGTGGTCGTCCTGCTGCCGGACGGGGGCCGCGGCTACCTGTCCAAGATCTTCGCCGACCCGTGGATGGCGTCCTACGGCTTCCTGTCTCGGGACGCCGAGGCCACCGTCGGTCAGGTGCTGCGCGGTAAGAGCGGGGTGCTGCCGGCACTGGTGCACACCCATCCGCAGGAGACCGTGCGTGACGCGGTCGAGATCTTGCACGAGTACGGGGTCTCGCAGATGCCGGTGGTCAAGGCCGAGCCGCCGGTGATGTCCGGCGAGGTGGTGGGCTCGGTGTCCGAACGAGACCTGCTGGACGCGCTGTTCGCCGGCACCGCCTCGCTCGCCGACGCCGTCGGCAGGCACATGGGCCCGCCGTTCCCGCTGGTCGGCTCGGGGGAGGACGTGCCGACGCTGCGGGCCGCGCTGCAGGAGCGGGACGCCGTCATGGTCATCGACGACGGCAAACCGGTCGGCGTGCTCACCCGGGCCGACCTGCTCGCCTTCGTCGCCGGCGGGTAGTCGGCCCGGCCATCGCCGCGGTCGCCGCGGGTCTGCCCATTCGTCGCGCGAAGCCGCCCCGGAGGCCGCTTCGCGCCACCAATGCGCAGGTCGCGCCCACCGTAGTTGGGCGCGACCTGCTCAAATGCGGGGCGGAGTCGATCCTGGCCCAACCGGCCTAACATGGTGGCAACCCCGTTGCCGGAGGCGTCATGACCTATCTGCCCGCTCCTTACTAGACGCCGCAGCAGGACGATCTCGCGGCCACCCTCGCCGCTGTGTTGACCACGACCGTCGCCGGGTTGACCTCATGGGT
>DATDBV010000738.1:0-3233 GCA_036524715.1 Nakamurella sp.
CTGGAGATGCTGTTCAACCTGGGCACGCCCGCCGAGGAGGTCGGCATCGCCGAACTCGCCGACGACGCCCAGGTCTGCAACTGCAACGGCGTGTCCAAGGGCGCGCTGGTGGCCTGCGTGGAGAGCGGCACCAAGACGGTCGCCGGAGTGATGGACAAGACTCGCGCCGGCAAGGGCTGCGGGTCCTGCAAGAACATGGTCTGCCAGATCGTCGAATGGGCGGCCGGCGGCAAGGTCGAACAGGACCCGTCGGCCAACTGGTACGTCCCCGGCGTCCCGATGGACAAGCCGGACCTGATGCGGGCGATCCTGGAGCAGGGTCTGAAGTCGGTGTCGTCGGTGTTCGCGGCGTTGGCCCCCGAGGGGGCGGAGGACGCCAAGTCCAAGATGGGCCTGGCCTCCCTGCTGAAGATGATCTGGGCGGACGAGTACATCGACGAGAAGGACGCCAAGTTCATCAACGACCGGGTGCACGCCAACATCCAGAAGGACGGCACCTTCTCGGTCGTTCCGCAGATGAAGGGTGGGGTCACCACCCCGGCCCAGTTGCGCAAGATCGCCGAGGTCGCCGAGAAGTGGGACGTCCCGATGGTCAAGCTGACCGGCGGCCAGCGGATCGACCTGCTCGGCATTCGCAAGGAGGACCTGCCCGGCGTCTGGGCCGATCTGGACATGCCGTCCGGGTACGCCTATGGCAAGAGCTTCCGGACGGTGAAAACCTGCGTCGGGCAGGAGTTCTGCCGGTTCGGCGTGGGCGACTCGACCAACCTGGGCATCAAGATCGAATCCCGGTTCCAGGGACTGGAATCGCCGGCGAAGATCAAGATGGCGGTCACCGGCTGCCCACGCAACTGCGCCGAGTCACTCTGCAAGGACGTCGGCCTGGTCGCCATCGACGGCGGCCGGTGGGAGATCTACATCGGCGGCGCCGCCGGCGCCCACATCCGCAAGGGTGACCTGCTGGCCACGGTGGACGATCCCGATCTCGCGGTGACGCTGTGCGGGCGGTTCATGCAGTACTACCGGGAGAACGCCAAGTGGCTCGAGCGCACCTACGTGTTCGTGCCCCGCATGGGCATCGACTTCCTGCGCGAGGTCATCGTCGAGGACAGCCTGGGCATCGCCGCCGAATTGGACGAGCGGATGCAGAAGGCCGTGGACGGGTACAAGGATCCATGGCAGGAAGGGGCGGTGCCCGCCACCCCCGGCCAGTTCCGCACCTCCCTCCCACTGGAGGTCCTGCCGCAGGTGCCGACCCGATGACCGCCGTCATGCCGGGCCCGGACGCCGTCGTGCACAAGCTCGGACCACTGTCCCAGGTGCCGCCGGGGGAGGGCCGTGCGTTCGGTGTCGACGGCACCCAGGTCGCCGTCTTCCACCTGAGAACGGGTGCGGTGCACGCCGTGTCGGCGATCTGCCCGCACAAGGGCGGCCCGCTGGCCGACGGGCAGATCGACGGCTCCGTCGTGCTGTGCCCGCTGCACCTGAACGCCTGGGAGCTGGCCACCGGCTGCTCGCGCAGCGGCCAGCCCGATCTGCAGACCTGGCAGGTGCGGATCGAGGACGGCGAGATCGTCCTGCGCACCGCCTGATCCGTTCCAGCACTCGAGAACAAGGACCCGTGCCCGATGAGCACTCCCGAGATCACCCCCGTCCAGACCGAACTCGCCAAGACTCCGACCGATCCAGCGATCCCGAAGGCGCACCACGGCAAGCACTGGATCGAGGACTGGCGTCCCGAGGATCCCGAGTTCTGGGCGGACAAGGGCGCCCGGATCGCCAAGAAGAACCTGATCTTCTCGGTGCTGTCCGAGCACATCGGGTTCTCGGTCTGGTCGATGTGGTCGGTGCTGGTGCTGTTCCTCGGGCCGGAGTACGGCATCGACGCGGCCGGCAAGTTCCTGCTCACCGCGCTGCCCACGCTGCTCGGCGCGGTCCTGCGGCTGCCCTACACGTTCGCGGTGGCCACCTTCGGCGGCCGCAACTGGACGATCGTGTCCGCGCTGCTGCTGCTCATCCCGACCGTCGGCATCGTCATCGTGTTGCAACCGGGGGTCTCCTACGGCACCCTGCTGTTCGTCGCCTGCCTGGCCGGGGTCGGCGGCGGCAACTTCGCCTCGTCCATGACTAACATCAACGCCTACTACCCGGCCCGGCTCAAGGGTTGGGCGCTGGGCGTCAACGCCGGCGGCGGCAACATCGGTGTACCGGTGGTCCAGCTGATCGGCCTGCTGATCCTGGCCACCGTCGGCGCGAGCTACCCGCGGCTGCTGCCCATCATCTACATCCCGCTGATCATCGCTGCGGCCATCGGGGCCGCGATCAAGATGAACAACCTGACCGAGATGCGCAACGCCAAGCGGGCCATGCGCGACGTCGCCAAGGATTCGCACACCTGGACCATCTCGCTGCTCTACATCGGCACCTTCGGCTCGTTCATCGGCTTCAGCTTCGCCTTCGGCCAGGTGCTGCAGGTGCAGTTCGCCGACACCTTCTCGACCCCGGTCAAGGCGGCCTACCTCACCTTCATCGGCCCGCTGATCGGCTCGCTGATCCGGCCGGTCGGCGGCATTCTGGCCGACAAGCTCGGCGGCGCCAAGGTGTCGTTCGTCAACTTCGTGGCCATGGCGCTGGGCGCGATCGTGGTGCTGGCCGCGTCGCTGATGCAGTCGCTGCCGCTGTACCTGATCGGCTTCATCATGCTGTTCACATTCAGTGGTCTGGGCAACGGCTCGGTCTACAAGATGATCCCGGCGATCTTCAAGGCCAAGTCGGGCCTGGAGATCACCCGGCACGGCGCGGATCCGGCCGTGTCGATGGCCAAGTCGCAGCGGTACGCCGGTGCCCTCATCGGGATCGCCGGCGCCATCGGCGCCTTCGGCGGCGTCCTGGTGAACCTCGCGTTCCGCCAGTCGTTCCTGGCCACCAAGTCGGCCGACGCCGCGTACATCTCGTTCATCTGCTTCTACGCGATCTGCTTCGCCGTCACCTGGTTCGTGTACCTGCGGCCGTCGGCCAACCGGCTCGAAGGTGTCTGAGTTCGGTTTGCTGCCCCTACACCTGGCCGTTCACGGGCGGCGGGTGCTGGTGGTCGGTGGGGGACCGGTGGCCGCGCGCAAGGCGGCCTCGGGTGTCGAGGCCGGGGCCGACGTGCTGGTCGTCGCGCCCTACGCCTGCGAGGAGATCGTCGCCGACGCCGCAGCCGGACTGCTGACCTGGCGATGCGGCGAGTA
>DATDBV010000739.1:0-5823 GCA_036524715.1 Nakamurella sp.
GAATCGCCAACCGCCGATTCAGTGGCCCCTGCCCCGGACCACCGGTGGCCGCCTGCTCCGTCATCCAGGATTCCTCTCCGCCGCCTGAGGTCAGGGCCGCTGACGGCGTTCGACGCTCGATCAGACCATAGGGCTGCCCGAACGCCACGGGCCAGGCGGCCTCACCTGGCCGACAGCCCCTCCTGCCGGCATGCCACTGCCCGGGCCCCGGTCGCCCCTGTCGATCGAGGGGCGCCACGGAGGATGGCCCGGCGCTATCGCCCGTGGTCGGGGTCGTCGGATGCACGCCACCCCCTGGGCTTCCACACGGTGATGATCTTCGCGACCGCGGTCACCAGGAACAGCTGGCCGAGCACGGCCCCCACGACGGCCAGCGTCTGGCCCGGGTTGCCGGCCGGCACCAGGTCACCGTAACCCGTGGTGGTCAGGGTCACGAAGCTGAAGAACAACACCTGCGCGGTGTCCCCATCACCCGCGGCGCCGAAAAAGGGCGCCGGTTGAAGAATGCCGATCCCCCGGTACGCGAACGCGAAGAACATCCCCACCAGCAGGTACCCCGGCGATCGCGCCCAACACGGTCTCCCGCTCCACGCCGCGGCGAGCGGCGATGTCCCGGACCACCACGATCGGTACCAGCAGGTACAACAACCCACTCACCGGCGGAGCAAGATCGCGTCGATGGCAGTCACCTTGATGCCGTCCGCGTCCAGACGCGCGCAGCCCGGCGTTTGGCGAGGCGGGCGATCTCCCCTTCGAGCTGATCGAACCAATCGATCGGGCGATGCTTCTTGGTCGTGGTGGCGTTCATCGTGTGTTGCCCCCATCGGCTTGCCGTGGTGTGGGGGTGGGTTCGGGGTTCGGCCATGCGCGGTGCCGGACGGACGAGACGTAATCGACCGACGTGGCCAAGCCGGTCAGATCGCCGGGGTAACCCAACTCGGCGAGTAGCTGCCGCTCGGCGGCGATCGCGGGTCGGCGGAACCGGCCGCCCGGGTCCCAGCGGTGCCGGCCGTGGCCGGTTGGCCGGCCGCGGCCCGGGTTGTCGTCCTCCTGACGGCGCCGCCGGCCGCGGCACGGCTGGCCGCTGGGCCGCAGCGGCCGCAGCGGCCGCCCTGGCCGGCAACGGCGTGAGGCAGGCGTGAGGCTCACCTTGGGCAACTTGACCGGGCCAGCGATCACCTCCCTGAAATACCTGCCCGGACGGAACACGGACACATTCGTCTTCCTGACCGCCTCGCCAGTACGCGGATTGCCCGCCGAACGGGCAGCCCTGGCCCGCTTCTCGAAGACACCGAACCCGAAGCTCGGTGTCACCGTGTCCGGCCGGCAACTCACGTCGACTGGGGACTACATCGAAGACGCCGACTCGCCGGGCTCCGCGATGGCCGCCAGGCCCGCCTATACAGACAGACATCCCAACCCCAGCGGCTGCCGCAGTGATGCCGGGGCATCACCTCCGCGGCGTGATCGCCGCCCACCATCGACGACGGTGAGTGCTGTTGGGGGACCGCGTCGTGAGCGTGGTCGATCTCATCGCCGCTTCACTGCACGACCGTGGTGAAGCGGGCCTCGGCCACGCTCGTCCCGGCCTCGGAGTCGCACTCGACCCGGACGGTGTGCTCCCCCGCCGGCGGCGCCACCACCCAGTCGTCGAAACCGCGAGCGACCTGCTCCTCGTCGTAGCCGGGTAGTTCGGATCGCCGGGGGTCCCGCAAGGGCCGTGCGCGAGCCCCGTGCCATGACCGACCTCGTGCGCCATCGTCACCTGCTGACCGTTCGGACCGGTGCTCACTCCGCTCGACTCGCAGCCTCCGACGTTGGCGATCGGATGCCGGTCGGCAGCAGCCCGTAGTAGATGACGTCGGTGCGATTGCCGTCGTTCATGCGAACGGTGGCGACGGCGGCGTTCAGGGCGATCCACTGCACCGAACACCCGCCCGGGGCCGTTGCTACGCCGGTCAGGGGCGTGCTCCACGCCAGGGTGCCGGCGCTGGAGAAGACGCCCTGCGCGGCGACTGGCATGACCCTCAGTGTCCACGCCGCCGTGGCCCGGAGGTTGGCGACGGTCGGGGCCGGCAGGTTTGATCTGCGGGGGGTTCACGGCGTTCACGGTCGGGTCGGGCCCTGCGTAACTGATCATCACGCCGTGCAGGCGTAGCGTCTGCCGCGTCTGCACGACGACGGAGTCGTCGTAGGTCGACACGACGACCACCACCGGCGAAAGATGCGGAAGCAGAAACCCGGCAACAGCACTCCCCAGCCACGGCCCCGATAGCAACACGCTCATGTAAGGAGCTCCGGTCTTGATCGGTCCGGGGTTCCAGGGTTGCATGAGCATCCCGGTTGGTCCGGTGGGTGGCGTTGAGTCTCGCTCTGAGGGAGGCGGCATGGTTGTGTCGTCTGGCCTCGTTCGGCTGATTGCCACCGCTGGTCTGGCCACGGATGCCCCGGATGAGGGAAGTGGGCCGACCCGTGACGAGGTCGGGCCCTGTTGCAGCGCATGAGTGGGAGCCGTGTTCAGGTTGCTCGCCACCCTTGGGACCGTGGTCGTCGAGTTCGTCGCCCCCTGTTCGGGCCCGGCCGGGGTTATCGGTGACGGCCTGAGGAGGACAGAGTGGCCAGACGGCTGGTCGGAGTGGATCTGGGGATCGCGAGCTGGCACACGGTGCGGGTGCTGGACGGGGATGGGCGTGAGGTGTGCCGACGGCGGTGCGAGCCCACACTCGAGAGCCTGAGCCGGGTGGAGGCGGCCGCGCTGGCCGGGGACACCGGCGGGCACCGTCCTGGAGGTGGTGATGGAGCCGACCGGGCCGGCGTGGCTGCCGGTCGCGGTGTTCTTCACCGCCCGCGGGCATCGGGTGTTCCGGGTGTCCATCGCCAAGGCGGCTGACCTGCGGCGGTTCTTGTCCCGGCACGCGAAGAGCAACGGGATCGACGCGGACACGTTGGCCCGGTTGCCGTTGGTGGACCCGGCCGGGTTGCACTCGTTGGAGCTGCCTGACCAGCCGGCTGCGGCCGCGTTGGACCGGCGGGTCCGGGCCACCGACCGGTTGACGGTGCTGGCTGCGCAGCACAAGACGCGGATCAAGGACCTGACCCGGCAGTTGATGCCGTGCTCGCCGTTGACCGGTGATTTCGGGCTGGCCGACATGGCGGTGCTGGAACGGTGGGCCGACCCGCGGGTGTTGCTGGCCGTCGGCCCGGCCCGGTTGACCCGGGTGATCGGCACCGCCTCGCACGGCCATCAGGGCGCCGACCGGGCCCGGCAGTGGCGGGACGCCGCGGCCGCGGCAGTCGAGTTGTACGCCGGGCACCCCGCGGTCGCGTTCACCGACCTGGCCGCCGAGGTCCGCACCGGGGTACGGCTCCTGCGGGCCACCCAGGCCGAGCTGACCGCGCACGCCGCGGAACGCGAAACGGCCTATCGTTACACCGATCTGGGTGAGTTGGCGCGGACCCTGCCGGGACTGGGCACGGTCGGCGGGCCGGTGCTGGTCGCCGTGATGGGCCGCCCGGGTCGGTTCGGCTCCGCGTCCGCGTTCAAGTCCTACAAGGTGGAGCCCCCGCAGCGACGAAGGAGCGAGGAGGAACGACCTTGACGACCCCGAGCACCGGCGGAGGAACGGCGGCGGAGGAACGGACATCACGGTTGGGGATCTGACCCCTCCCACTGCCCGGGACATGGTCGGGCCCAACCCCCGCGTTCACCGCGTTTCGTCCCCCTGGGGCTTGCCCAGGGGCCCCCGGGTGGTGACCACCGGCTTGCCGCTACGCATGGCCGCGCAGGCCCCGCGGAATCCCTTGACAACGCAAGGTCCATAGGGAATCAGCTGACCGGCATTGCGCCCCCTGGACGCTGCCGCCTCGGCTTCACACAAAGTGAGCCAGAACCAAACAATTTGGCAATTCACAGCTACTTCTGCGCGACTGCTGGAAATATTCACCGACGAGCTCAGCGAAGACGCCTTCCTCCGGCTCACGGGTACGCCCGGGGAGCAAGGCGGAATTGACCAGCTCGTGCACGCACGCGAGTGCCTTGCCAGCAGCCCAGCACCCGCAGTCAGCGAGGTGAACGCCTTCCGCGGGCGGTGGAGGCTTCGGCGCCCAACCTTCTCATCAGGGTGCGGCTCTCCACCAACGTAGTTGAAGTGGCTCGTGCCGGTTGGCGGCTCGCACTTGGATTCCAGCCGAGCGTCTGTCAATAGGGTGGCGAACTCAATGAACGGAAACGGTCCTGAAGCGGTGAGGTGTGGCTAGCGTCACCTCCAGCGTAACGAAGCGCATACAGGAGGAACGCGTCCAATGGTAGCCGTATCGTTAGTCCGTCCAATGATCACTGCAGCAGTAGTCACTGCCGTCCTCACGGGACTCTCGCCTGTCCCACCGGCCGCAGGACCAACGACAATCGCCTGCCCGGCGCCGCTCCCAGCCGAGACCGCCTGCTATGGCGGGCAGGACGCCAACGGGGCCTTCTACTCGATTGCCATCCCTCGCAACTGGAACGGCACCCTGGTGCTGCACACCCACGGCGGACCAGACCTCGACGCACCGACGCAGGACCGCAGCGTCAACGACCTCACGCGTTGGTCGGTCATGGTCCGCGAGGGCTACGCGTGGGCGGGGTCGTCCTACCGGCGCGGTGGCTACGGCACCCAGATGGCCATTGCGGACACGGAGAACCTGCGCAGCTACTTCAACAAGACGTTCGGCAAGCCGAAGGTGACGATTCTGCACGGCCAGTCCTGGGGCGGCAACATCGCCGCGAAGGCGGCGGAGAAGTACCAATACGATGGCGTGCTGCTGACCAACGGCGTTCTGGCCGGCGGAACACGTGGCTACAACTACCGCGTTGACCTGCGGGTCGTCTACCAGTACTACTGCGGCAACCATCCAAGGCCGAGCGAGCCGCAGTATCCATTGTGGATGGGTCTGCGCAACGGCTCGACGATGACCAGCTCCGGACTGCGGGCACGGCTGCAGGAGTGCACCGGCATCGAGTCCAATCCGGAGGAACGCACCCCGCTGCAGCAGCGCAACCTCACCGACATCCTCGGCGTGACCAGGCTGCCCGAGCGTACGCTGGCGTCGCATCTGAACTTCGCGACCTTCACGTTCCGGGACATCGTGCACAATCGGCTCGGCGGCCGTAACCCGTTCAGCAATGAAGGTGTTTGGTACACGGGCTCGCACAACGACACCGAGCTCAACAGTGGTGTCGAGCGGTTCTCGGCCGATCCGACGGCGGTGCGGGATCTGTCGTACGACAGCGACCTCACCGGGCGGGTCACCGTTCCTGTGCTGACGATGCACGCGATCAACGACCCGACAGCGTTCGTGGAGCACGAGTCGGCGTACCGCGAGAGCGTTCGGCACTCCGGCAGCAACCGATGGCTCGTGCAGAACTTCACCCAGGAGAGCGAACACAGCGCCTTGAGTGACTCCGGATACGCTACTGCGATCTCGGCCCTGACCACCTGGGTTCGTACCGGCAAGAAACCGACACCCCAGACCGTGGCCGCAGCCTGCCCCAAGTTCGACCAGAAGTACGGCCAGGGCTGCTTCTTCGACCCGAAGTTCCGGCCAGGCAGCTACCAGACCAAAGTCTACCCACGGCAGGGCGACTCGCGCTGGCCCGCGCTCACCCCCGCCCAGGACCTGGCGTGGAGCCGAATCCCGGGCGTCGGAATCGCACCCTGAGCAGCTGCCGGTGAGCGGGAACAATCGGTGGCCACCGTCATCGAGGTTGCCCCGGGACATCGCAGTGGGTGGGTCCGACATCGGGCCGCGTCCAAAGCCGATCTCGCCTCCGGTCGGGGCACCTAG
>DATDBV010000740.1:0-5347 GCA_036524715.1 Nakamurella sp.
CCACCGGAGCGGCGTCCACGGGGACGGTCCGGCTCGCCCCCGGCACCGGATCGTTGATCGCGGAGCGGCCGGGTACCCAGAACACCGGCAGCATGGTGTACCTCGTCACCGACACCGGCGTCCGGTATCCCCTGTCCGGCCAGCGGGCGGTGGAGGCGCTGGGGCTCGCCATGGCACCCGTTGCCCAGCTCCCGCCCGAGCTGATCGCGGCGCTGCCGGTCGGGCCGACGCTGGACCCCGCCGCCGCGGCCCCGGCCCAGTGATCCGCACGTGATCCGCACGTAATCCGCACTGTGAGCCGCACTGTCGGTCCCGCGCGATAACGTTCCGGCATGAGTTCTGGCCAGGAGGGCGGTGCGCCCGCTGTCTCGACCCCGGCGACCGCGTCCGGCGTCGCCGCCACCCGGACGCCGGATGCGCCGGCCGCACCGCGGCCGACCCCGACGTGGTTGCGGCTGATCAGACGGCTGCCCTTCACTACCGGCTACGTGGTCGTCACCCTCGTGTTGGCGGTCGTGCTCGGCACGCTGTGGGAGACGATCGAGGACAAGTCCTTCTACGGCGATGTCGCCTTCGGTCTGCCGGCCTTCGCGGACGGGCGCTGGCTCACCCTGATCTGGGGCATGTTCTTCGCCCTCGACCCCTTTTACTACGTCTACGTCGCCGGGGCGTTCGCGCTCATCACCGGATTCTCGGAGTGGCGGCTGGGCACCGCCCGAACGGTCGTCATCTGCCTGGCCTACCAGTGGGGCGCCGTGCTGCTGACCGCACTGTTCTTCCTGGTCTTCCGTGGCACCGGGTGGGAATGGGTGCAGGAGCGGGCCTCCGAGACCGACGTGGGCCTCTCCGCCGGCATGCTCGCCGCGGCGAGCGTCGCCAGCGCGACGGTGCGGCCGCCCTGGCGGCTCCGGATGCGCCTGGCGATCTGGGGCTACGTACTTTTCTCCGTCCTGTTCGTCGGCCAGATGGCCGACGCGGAGCACTTCGTCGCCGTCGTGCTGAGCATGCCGCTGTCCACCCGGCTGGCCGGGCCCAACGCGCTGCGCGCACGCGCCCTACCGACCCGGCACGAGCTGCGGCTGCTGGCCGCGATCGGGATCCTGGTCATCGCGACGCTGACCCTGCTGGCGAACTTCCTGCCGGATCGGCTGACCCCGTTCGGTCCCACCGATGACACCCCGGAGTCCTGGTGGTTCCTGATCATCGAGCTCGCCCTGTTCCTGCTGGTGGCCAACGGGCTGCGTCGCGGGTACCGGTGGGCGTGGTGGGTCACGGTCGTCCTGTGCAGTCTTGTCATCCTGTTGGCCGCGCTGGTCGTCGCGGTGGCGATCCTGTTGCTGTTGGTACCGGACACCGGCGACATGGACATCGACGGGGGCCTGCCGGCGTTCCTCGCCCAGGCGCTGCTGTTCCTGGCGTACCTGATACTGCTGATCGCCGGTCGGGGCGCCTTCCGGGTGCCGCGGCGCAGCAAGCGCCGGCTGGCCTCCGGTACGTCGCACGCGGACACCGCGAAGGAACTGCTGCGCCGGTGTGGCGGCGACACCATCTCCTGGATGACGACCTGGCCGGAGAACCGGCACATGATCACCGCCGACGGACAGGGCTACCTGGCGTTCCGCAAGCACGCCGGCGTCGCGGTCGCGCTCGGTGATCCGGTCGGCCCCCCGGGCTCCACCGCCGGCATCATCGGCGACTTCATCGCCATGTGCGACAAAGCAGCGCTGGTCCCCTATGTCTTCAGCTGCGGCCGGGAGACCACGCGGGTCACCGACGCGCTGGGCTGGTCCAGCGCCCAGGTGGCCGAGGACAACCTGATCGACCTGCCCACTCTGGAGTTCAAGGGCAAGAAATGGCAGGACGTGCGCACCGCGCTGAACAAGGCGCCCAAAGAGGGTGTGACGTTCCGGATGGTCACCCTGGCCGACGAGCCATGGTCGATGGTGCGGCAGGTCGAGGAACTGTCCCAGCAGTGGCTCGGCGACAAGGAGCTGCCCGAGATGGGCTTCACGCTGGGTGGGGTCACCGAGGCGTTGGACCGGGAGGTGAAGGTCGGGCTGGCCGTGGACGCTGACGGCAAGCTGCACGGGGTGACGTCCTGGATGCCCGTCTTCGGACCGGACGGGCATGTCCGCGGGTGGACGCTGGACCTGATGCGCCGGGCGGACGGGTCGTTCCGGGCGACGATGGAGTTCCTGATCGCCTCCTCCTGCCAGTGGTTCAAGCAGGACGGCGCCGAGTTCGTATCACTGTCCGGCGCACCGCTGGCCCGGTCCGCGGACGAGACCGGCGGGGAAACCCCGGTCGAGAAGTTCCTGGACACCCTCGGTGAGCAACTCGAGCCGGTGTACGGGTTCCGGTCGCTGCATGCCTTCAAGGGCAAGTTCCAGCCGCGGTTCTCCCCGATGTACATGGCCTTCCGCGACGAGGGTGACCTGCCGCGGATCGGCATCGCCATCACCCGCGCCTACCTGCCCACCGCCGGGCTGCGGGACATGATCTCGGTCGTCAAGCACTGACCAAGCAGTAGGAGTGCGCGCATTGCCGGCGGCTTGAGTGCCGAGGTGCGCCGAGATCCACATGGGCAGCCTTCTTCGACTGCTGGTGCGGATGTCGGATCGGCTTGCACGGGCTCGGGCTGATCAACTTGGCGCCGATCCGTACAAATCGGGCGCACATTCGCCGAGTTGATCAGCCCGACGGCGGGTCGGCCAAGGGCGATCAGCGGTTCTACCCGTTCCGGTGACGCAGCGAGGCCAGCGACAGCCGGGCCCGCCACCGGCGCCAGAACCCGAGCCCACCCAGCAGTTCGGCGCTGCGGTCGTCCACCTCGCGCCAGTAGCTGCGGGCGCGTTCGTCGTCCACCGGCGTGGGTGAGAACTGGGCGGCATCGGCCGCCGGCGCCAACCAGTCCACCTGCAGCACCCCGGCACCGGCCAGGTCGTGCGCCACCTCGGACCGGGTGTGCCAGGTCGCCGGCCGATACCCGAGATCCACCGCGGTGTCCACCAGTTCCTGCCAGCCGCCGGTGATCCGGTCGGCCGGCCGCGCCGCGGCCAGGCGCCGCCGGCGGCGCAGCGACTTGATCACCAGAATCGTCACGATCGGGGCCGCGAACACGGCGAGCACCAGCAGCGTCCAGCCGAACATTGCCAGCAGCAGCGCCGGCATGAAGTTGTCCGCGGCGGCCGGTGGCGGTGCGGCCTCATCCTGCGGCTGCTGGTCGGTGGAGTCGGTGTCCACGGTGTCCGGCAGCACCTGCGGCAGGGCCGGCGGAACCTCGACCGCCACCTCGCGACGTTCGGTCTGGGTCCTTTCCTGGTCGTCGGTCAACGGCTTGTCCGGCGACGGCGTTGGGTCGAAGGCCACCCACCCGAACCCGTCGAAGGGGACCTCGACCCAGGCGGTGATGTCACGGCCCCGAAGTTCCACGGTCCCATCAGTGGATCCGGTCGGCGCGAAGCCGACCACCACCCGGGCCGGAATGCCCAGGGAACGCACCATCACCGCCATCAGCGCCGCGTACTGCTCCTGGTCGCCGACCATCGACCCGTTGCCGACCATGCCGATCAGCCGGTCCAGTCCGTGGCCGGCGGGCGAGGTCGGCTCCCCGGCGGTCCCGTGACTGAAGTATCCGTCCTCCGCGAGGCCCGCCCGGATCGCCTCCACCTGGGCGGCCGGGGTGGTCATCCCGGCGATGTACCGGTCCATCGCCGACCGCAACACGTCTGGCACGGTGATCCCACTCGGCGCGGCGACCGCGGTCGGGCGGGCCGTCGCCAACTGGGCGACGGACGGTTGCGCGGGCACCCCCGCCACCACCCGGTACGCATCGCCGGGCTGCCATCCGGCGGGCAGCACGCCGGTCGACGCGCCGGCGGAGTAACGCAGATCGGCCGCGAGTTGGTCGGCGCGAACGCCGTCGAAGTCCAGGCCCACGATCGCACCGGGAAGCGGGAGGAACGGTCCGGCGTAGTCCCGAACCTGCACGGTCACCTCGGTCGGGGCGGTATTCGCGGCCGCGGCGCGCTCGGGCCCGATCCGCACGAACGGTCCCTGGGTGTCGCTGAGCCGGAATTGGCGCCCGTCGTAGTCGTCCAGGGCGGCCAACCGCAGTCGCGCACCGGTGGGCAGGCCCTGCACCACCAGCTGCACGTCGTCGGGATAGTCCTTGGTGTAGGTGCGGAACAGAGCGAGCGGGCTCGCGAACGCGGTCGGATCGACCGGAGCCTGCACCACCTCGCGCAGCGCGGCCCGTTCCACGGTCCCGCCGGTGGCCACCAGTGCGGCGACCACGGCAGCCACCGTCAGGATCGACCCGGCGACCAGCATGCGGCGCAGCCCGAGCGCGCCGTCCGCCCCGGACACCCGGTCCCGGGCCAGCTGGGCGGCCGCCGCCCGTTCGGCCCGGCGAGCGGCCCGGCCGCCGATCCAGGACACCCACCCGAGCCCGGCGACCAGCAGGGCCCCGGCCACCACCACCACGATCCATGGATCTGCCGTGACGTCGGCGAACAGGGCGAACGCCAGCGCGGACACGACCGGCCCGATCAGGGCCGACGCCGGTCGGTGGGTACTGACGAGCACCCCGGCCACGGTCGACCCGACGGCCGCGATGAGCAGCGGCGGCACCAACAGCCCGCCCGTCACGCCGGTGGGGGTGGCCACCGTCAGCAGGTCGCGCCAGCCGTCCAAGGATCCCCGGACGACGGCCGCGATGGCATCGGCCGAGGGCAGGATCGTCAACACCCGGTCCTGCGGGGCGACGACCAACGCGCCGAGCACGAGCACGCCGCACGGGATCAGCGCGACCGCCGCCCACCACGGCCCGGACCACCGCGCGAGCACCGCGAAGACGACCGCGGGCACGGCCGCGCCGACGATCGCCGCGGCCACCGGCGCGGTCGATCCGTACGCCGGCACCAGCAGGAGCGAGCCGACCACCACCAGCGCGGCCAGCACGACCAGGTCGGTGACGTGCCACCATTTGCCGGCGCCCGCCACCACCCGGCGCCGGCCCGGCCCCCGGACCCGCCCGCTCACGCCGACGCCCTTCCGGGGCACCTCGCGGGCTCGGTCGCCGCGGGAAGCGCCGCCGGCCCGAGACGTCGATGGTTCGCTCGCAGGCGCTCGATCATGCCGCCGCGCCCCGCAGGGCCAGTGGCAACTGGGCCACGTCCTCGACCGTGACGACCGCGCCCGCCGTCAGTTGCGCGAGCACCGCCGGGTGCGGCGATTCCGGCACCCGGGCACGGATGGCCAGCACGCTCGCCCCCGGTGGGCACAACCGGGCGGCGGCCCGCAGCCGGGCGGGCTCGACGGTCGAGCCGAAGACGAGCACCACCAG
>DATDBV010000741.1:0-3156 GCA_036524715.1 Nakamurella sp.
CGCGCCTCGTCGTACGGTCGGGACATGGACACCCGCGACGAGATCCGTGACTTCCTGTCGTCCCGGCGCGCGAAGATCACGCCGGAGCAGGCCGGCCTGCCCGCGTACGGCGGTGCGCACCGCCGGGTGCCGGGCCTGCGCCGCGAAGAGGTCGCCATGCTCGCCGGCGTCTCCAACGACTACTACGTGCGGCTCGAGCGCGGCAACCTCGCGGGCGTGTCCGAGGAGGTGCTTGACGCGCTGGCCGGGGCCCTGCAACTCGACGAGGCCGAACGCGCGCACCTGTACGACCTGGCCCGGGCGGCCGCGAACCGGCCGGCCAGGGCCCGCCGCCGCGCGCCCGTCCACTCGGTGCCGGTGAGCGTGCAGGTCATGCTGGACGCGATGACCGGGGCGCCGGCGGTCGTCCGCAACGAGCGGCTGGACATCCTGGCCACCAACCCGCTGGGCCGCGCCCTCTACAGCGAGCTGTACCGGGACCCGACCCGACCCGCCAACCACGCCCGGTTCGCGTTTCTGGACCCAACGGCCCACGACTTCTGGGTGGACTGGGAGCGCGCCGCCGACGACACCGTCGGCCTGCTGCGCACGCTGGCCGGCCGCGACCCGCACGACCGGGAGCTGCACGACCTGGTCGGCGAACTGTCCACCCGCAGCGAGGATTTCCGCGCCCGCTGGGCGCGGCACAACGTGCACCTGCACCGTGGTGGCACCAAACGCATCAACCATCCCGTGGTCGGCCGGCTGGAGCTGATGTACGACACACTGCCCATCGCCCAGGCCCCCGGCCTGACCATGATCGTCTACACCGCCGCCCCGGGCACCACGACCGCCGACGCCGTGGCGCTGCTGGCCAGCTGGGCCGCCACCCAGGCGCACCCCGACCCCGCTGCCCTCGCACCACCGACGGCCGGCTGACTCACCCCGATAGCGCCGACAGCAAGGAATCAGGAAGGACACGCGATGCACACCCGAAATCTCGGACCGGACCTGGAGGTCTCCGCCATCGGCCTGGGCTGCATGGGCATGTCCATGAGCTACGGCCCCAATCCCGGCGACCGCGACGACATGATCGACGTCATCCGATCCGCCGTCGACCTGGGCGTCACCTTCTTCGACACGGCCGAGGTGTACGGGCCGTACGTCAACGAGGAACTCGTCGGCCAGGCGCTGGCCCAGGTCCGCGATCGGGTCGTCATCGCCACCAAGTTCGGCTGGCACATCCAGGACGGGCAGATGACCGGCCTTAACAGCCGGCCCGACCACATCAAGCGGGTCGCCGACGCCTCGCTGAGCCGGCTCGGCGTCGACGTGATCGACCTGTTCTACCAGCACCGGGTCGACCCGCAGGTGCCGATCGAGGACGTCGCCGGCGCCGTCGGCGAACTGGTCACGGCCGGCAAGGTCCGGTTCCTCGGCCTGTCCGAGGCTGGTGCCGGCACGATCCGCCGCGCTCACGCGGTGCACCCCGTCGCTGCCGTGCAGAGCGAGTATTCCTTGTGGACACGGGATCCCGAGGCGCAGGTGCTGCCCACTTGTGTCGAGTTGGGCATCGGGTTCGTGCCCTTCAGTCCGCTCGGCAAGGGCTTTCTCACCGGCACGGTCACCGCCGGGACGTCGTTCGCCGCGGACGACATCCGAACCCGGATCCCCCGATTCACCGAGGAGAACCGGAACGCCAACCAGGCCCTGGTCGACCATGTGCAACTGCTGGCCCGGGCCAAGGACGCCACCCCCGGGCAGGTTGCCCTGGCCTGGCTGCTCGCCCAGCATCCCTCGATCGTGCCCATCCCGGGGACGCGCCGCCCGGATCGCCTGCGGGAGAACACCGCCGCCACCGGGATCCCGCTGTCCGCCGACGAGGTCGCCGATCTCAACGGCGCCGCCGCGCGCATCGGTGTCGCCGGCAACCGCTACAACGACGCGGGCATGGGCATGGTCGGTCGGTGATTCGCGGCCCCGGCTCGTCTACAGCCGGGAGAGCAACTCGGCCTTCTTGGCCGTGAACTCCTCGTCGCTCAGGAAACCCTTGTCCCGCAGGCCCGCCAGGGTTTCGATCGCGGCGCCGATCTCCGCGGCGGTCGTCGCGGCGCCGCCCGGCCTGGGCGGCGCGGCCGGCCGGTCCGCCGCGGGCGTTTGCTGCGCCGCCACCGGGGGCGGTTGCTGCGCCGCAGCCGGGGGCGTTGGCTGCGCCGCAGGCGGGGTCGGGGGTGGTGGGGGTGCGGGCGCAGGAGTTGCCCGCGCGGGCGGAGGCAGGTGCGGCGGCGCGGGGACGGGCGATTGTGACTGTGACTGCGACTGGACCGGCGGCGGGAATGGGGGCTGCTGCGCCGGCGACGCAGTCGGGGGCTGATGTGATGTCGACGTCTGCGATGTCCCCGGCGAAGCCAGCGGCAGGCCGTCGACGGTGAAGGTGCCGAATTGGCTGGAGAACTCCAGCGATCCGCGGCTGCCCTGTTGCTGCTGCACACCGGTGATCACGTGATCACCCGTGTCGTACAGGGTGATCGCCTCTCCGTGACGAATGGCCAACCGATGCGTGCCGGGAAAGTAAGCATACGCGGCGTCGTTCTGCCCGCCGGACGAACTCGGCCGACCCAGCTCCGCGGGCCACCATTGCCCGCCCAACCCGCCGAAGGTCCCGTAACCGGACCCGGTCGACCTCGGATCCGGGGGGACGACGAGCGCGGTGCCCGAGGCCATCATCGATGCGAGCTCGGAGCAGATTCCGCTGACGGTCGCCTGCAGGCCAGGATTGAACATGTCCCCGACCATGGTCATGCCGCCGCGCATCCATTGACCGCTGCCGCCGAGCTCCGGATGCGAGAACTGCGCCATCGCGCCACCACCCCGCACCACCGCGTCCAGGAGCGCCCTGACCGCGCCGTCACTGACCCGATAACGCTGCGCGAGGTCGGCGACGGCGGCGTCGCCCGAGGGGGTGAGTGGAGCAGACATACTGTGAGCCTTCCGGTTTGCTTGACGGGTGCCAGGCTACCGCCGGACAGGTCACCGCCGGTCCGGCGGCCGGCGAGGCGATCGCCGCTTCGGCCCCCGCTGACCCGCCGCCAGGCTGATCAACTCGGCGAAACTGCGCCCGATTTGCACGGATCAGCGCCGAGTTGATCAGCCCCGGCCCTCGAAAGCCGATCCAAG
>DATDBV010000742.1:0-6680 GCA_036524715.1 Nakamurella sp.
GCGTGCATGTCGTCCCGGCGGCGCCGGATCACGTCGCGGTTGAACCCCATCAGGAAGCGCACCTCGTCCGGCGAACGTTTCCAGTTCTCGGTGGAGAACGCGTACGCCGACAGATGGGTGACACCGATCTCGATCGCGCCCTCGACAACGTCGAACAGGGCCGCCTCACCGCGCTTGTGCCCCTCGGTCCGGGGCAGCCCGCGCATCTTGGCCCATCGGCCATTGCCGTCCATCACCAGCGCGACGTGCTTCGGCACGGCCTCGGGCGGCAGGGCCGGCGGCCGTGCCCCGCTCGGATGCGGTGCGGGTGGCCTCGGCGCGCTCATGCCGCGCTCCGCGGGACAGCCGCGCAGGCTCGACCTGCCTCGCTCATGGAACCACTTCCCGGTCCACCATCGGCAGCGACCGTAGACCCCGTTCCAGGTGCCACTGCATCAGGGCGGCGACCAGGCCGGACGCCTCCCGCCGGCAGCTGGGCGCGGACGCATCGGCCACCTCCCACACCCCGTCGGTCAGCGCCATCATCAGGTCGATGGTCGCGGGGGCCGGACGGGCGACGCCCGAGGAACTCAACCGGCAGTCCGCGCAGAGCGACCCGCCCGAGGCGACGTGGAACGCCGCGTGCGGGCCGGGAGTGCCGCAACGGGCGCACTCGCGCAGCGCGGGCGCCCAGCCGGCCAGCACCATCGACCGCAGCAGGAAGGCGTCCAGCACCAGCGTCGGAACGCGCCCGGTGTCGGTGAGCGCCCGCAGTGCCGAGACCACCAGCAGGTACAGCCGCAGTGACGGCTCCCGCTCCTCGGCGGCCAGCCGTTCGGCGGTCTCGGCGATCGCCGTGGCGCAGGTGTACCTCGGGTAGTCGGCCGCCAGCGCCGCGCCGAACGGGTCGAGCGTCTCGGCCTGTGTGACGATGTCCAGATTTCGTCCGGCGTACATCTGCAGGTCGACGTGACTGAACGGCTCCAGCCGCCCGCCGAACTTGCTCCTGGTCCGCCGGATCCCCTTGGCCACGGCCCGCACCTTGCCGGTTCGCCGGGTGAGCAAAGTGATGATCCGATCCGCCTCACCGAGTTTGGTGACCCGCAGCACGACGGCGGAATCACGGTAGACGGGCACCTGGACATGGTGCCACCGACACCGCGTGCCGTGGGGCAAGCACGCGGCAGCCCCGGTTTCCGGCTCCGGCATGCCTCACGACGCCTTCACCTGGCCACCCGACCCGCGAGTCAGCGGTTCATTCGGGCCGCATTCCAGCGTGCACTAGCCTGGTGACTGTCGGTCAGGCCAGCGGCGCAGATCGACGACACCGGGCTGATCGCGCCGGTCCGGCGTACCCCTCCACAGCTCCCGAAAGGTGACGGAATGACCGAGGCTTGCCGAGCGAATCATCGGCACAGCGCCGACACCCGGGTGTTGGTATGACGCCGAATCCCGCTGTCCGGCCCGCGACGCCGGAGGACGCCGAGGCATTCGCCGCCTGCCATCTGGCCTGCTGGCGCGAGGCGTACGGCACCTTGTGGGGAGCCGAGCGGTTCGACGGGATGGACGTGGCTCGGCTGGCCGCCCGCCGTCGCAAGGAGATCGAGTCCGGGATCGCCGACCACTATCTGGTCGAGACGGACGACGAGGTGATCGGCATCGCGATCGCCGGACCCACCCGGGACGAGGATCCGCAGACCGAACGCGAGCTGTACGCCATCTACGTCCGGGAGGCTCACCAGGGCACCGGGCTGTCCGACGACCTGATGCAGGCGGCCATCGCCGACGGGCCGGCCAGCCTGTGGACCTACCGGGACAATGCCAGGGCGAGCGCGTTCTACGTCCATCACGACTTCATTCCCAACGGAGCCGAGCGCACCGACTCCGAGGGCATCCTGGAGATCCGGATGGTCCGCCGCTGATCGGCCCGTCGGCGGGCCCTCCGATGGCATGCTGACGGGGTGAGCGAGCTTGCGAGGTACCCCGGACGGGCGCGGGCAGTGCTTGCGAGGTTCCCCGGACGGGCGCCGGCATGAGTCGGGTCGCCGTTCGGACGCCGATCGTTCGCTACCGCGACGGCTCGTTCTCGTCCCGCTCGGACACCGTGAGCGGCGAGGAGCCGCTGGAACTCCGGATCGGGGGCAAGGCGTTCACCACCACCATGCGTACCCCGGGCGCCGACATCGAGCTGGCCCACGGCCTGTTGCACGCCGAGGGTGTGATCACGGCCCGTGAGGATGTGTTGAGCGCCCGCTACTGCAGCGGGGTGGGGCCGGACGGGCGCAACACCTACAACGTGCTGGAGGTCAACCTCTCCGACCCCGCCGCGGCGGAGCGGGTCCAACCCCGGACGATGGTGACCAATTCCGCCTGTGGAGTGTGCGGCGCCGAGTCCATCGACGCGATCACCAGGATCAGCCGGTACCGGCCGGGATCGCTGACGATGACCCCGGCGACGATCAGCGCGCTGCCCGACCACCTCCGCGCCCGGCAGCGTACCTTTCGGCTGACCGGCGGTCTCCACGCCTGCGCACTGGCCACCCCGGACGGGCTGATCGAGGAGATCCGGGAGGACGTCGGCCGGCACAACGCGATGGACAAGGTCATCGGCGCCGCCCTGCTGGCCGATCGGCTGCCGTTGACCGACCGCGCGCTGCTGACCTCTTCCCGGGCGTCGTTCGAGCTCGTGCAGAAGGCGACGCTGGCCGGCGTCGGGATGCTGATCGCCGTGTCGGCGCCGTCGTCGCTGGCCGTGCAGCTGGCCGAGCAGGCCGGGCTCACCTTGATCGGATTCACCTCGGCGACCGGCTTCAACATCTACACCGGGGCCTGGCGGGTGTCCGGCGCCACCGAGCGCTGACGCTCGCCGGGTGGGTGCTGAGCAAACCGGTTGCCCGTCCCTCGGATCGCTACCCGCGCGCTCCAGCTGTGTCTTCGGCGGCCTAGGATCCTCCCAGTCACCCGGTTGCGTCCGTAGGAGTGAACATCCATGAGGTCTCGTTCCGCACTCACCGCCGCGCTGGCGCTCAGCGTGGTCACCATCCTGACCGTCGCGGCCTGTGGCTCGTCGGTGCAGGGGGCGGCGCAGGTCAACTCCGTCGCCGCGGAGACCATGACCAGCGCAGAGACAACTTTGGAGCGCACCAGCCGGACCTCCATCGACGCCACCGACCTGTCCGACCTGAGTTCGATGCTCAATGACCTGTCCACTGAGCTGACGGTGCCGACCGGCCTGACCTTTCCGACCGACCTCGGCGACCTGAACATCCCCGGCTACAACAACGCCTGCATCTCGGTGTCGTTGGCCTATCTTTCCGTCACCCTCGCGCCGCTGGCCACACTGGCCGGCGGGGCCGGCGAGTACGACGCGGCGGAGCTCAAAAAGGCGCTGGAGGATCTGCGCAACTCCGGCGAGATCCCGCCGGAGATTGCGCCCGACATCGACACCCTGGCCACGCTGGCCGACCAGGCCGGCGGCGGGACGCTGTCCGACGCCGCGCAACTCTTCGAGAGTGAGGAGTTCGTGACTGCCAGCGACCACATCTCCGTGTGGCTCGACGCAAACTGCAGCGGAAGCTGACCCCGCGTCCACCGGAAAGCCCCGGCACCCTCCCAGGGTCCGGGGCTTCTCTTGCTGTGCGGGGAACCCGCTCGGTCAGGCCGACTTCTCCCGGGGGGTGCGCTTGGGCGCCCGCGGCACGATGGTCGGGTACACGTTGGACCGGACGGTCTCGGCGCTGACCACGACCCGCTCGACGTCGTCGCGGCCCGGCACCTCGTACATGGCCGGCAGCAGCACCTCTTCCATGATCGCCCGCAGGCCACGTGCACCGGTACCGCGCAGGATCGCCTCGTCCGCGATCGCCTCCAGCGCGTCCGGTTCGAACTCCAGCGCGACGCCGTCCATCTCAAAAAGCCGCTGGTACTGCTTGGACAGCGCGTCGCGGGGCTCGGTGAGGATCTTGACCAGCGACTCCTTGTCCAGGTTGGTCACGGAGGCGACCACCGGGAGCCGGCCGATGAACTCCGGGATCAGCCCGAACTTGATCAGATCCTCCGGCATGACGTCGGAGAACACGTCGGACCCGTCGATGTCGAACTTGCTGCGAACCTCGGCGCCGAAGCCCAGGCCCCGGCGGCCGACCCGCTCGCCGATGATCTTCTCCAACCCGGCGAAGGCTCCGGCCACGATGAACAGCACATTCGTCGTGTCGATCTGGATGAACTCCTGGTGCGGGTGCTTGCGACCGCCCTGTGGCGGCACCGAGGCCTGGGTGCCCTCCAGGATCTTGAGCAGGGCCTGCTGCACACCTTCGCCGGACACATCGCGGGTGATCGAGGGGTTCTCCGACTTGCGGGCGATCTTGTCGACCTCGTCGATGTAGACGATGCCCGTCTCGGCCCGCTTGACGTCGTAGTCAGCGGCCTGGATCAACTTGAGCAGGATGTTCTCGACGTCCTCACCCACGTACCCGGCCTCGGTGAGGGCGGTGGCGTCGGCAATCGCGAACGGCACGTTCAGCATCTTGGCCAGCGTCTGCGCCAGGTACGTCTTGCCGCACCCGGTCGGGCCGAGCATCAGGATGTTGGACTTGGCCAGTTCGACGGGTTCGGGCCCGCGGTCGGGGCCGGCCTGGATACGCTTGTAGTGGTTGTAGACGGCCACGGACAGGGCCTTCTTGGCGGTGTCCTGGCCGATGACGTACTGGTCGAGGTACTCGCGGATGGCGGTCGGTTTGGGCAACTCGTCGAGCTTGACCTCGCTGGACTCGGCGAGCTCCTCCTCGATGATCTCGTTGCACAGGTCGATGCACTCGTCGCAGATGTACACGCCGGGACCGGCGATCAGCTTGCGCACCTGCTTCTGGCTCTTTCCGCAGAAGGAGCACTTCAGCAGGTCGCCTCCGTCACCGATACGCGCCATGTGCCCTCTCGATCCGCTCTGTGCCAGCCCCTACAAGGACCCATCTCGACTGCCGCGACCGCGTTGACGTTACCTGCCGGAAACGCGTCCGTCCCCGGTTTACCCGTCACGACACGGCCACTGCCGGGATCGGCGGCACCAGCTACCAGAGTATCGGGCCGTACCGACGACGCCCAGTGGCAATATCAGCGGGTGGGCAACGCGGGTGCGGTCAGGTCAGCTTGCGGTAGCTGAGCACCTCGTCGATGAGCCCGTAGTCCTTGGCCTCGGCGGCGGTCAGGATCTTGTCCCGGTCTATGTCCTTGCGGACCTCCTCCGGGGACTTGTTCGAGTGCTTGGACAGGATCTCTTCGAGCGCGGCCCGCATCCGGCCGATCTCGTTGGCCTGGATCTCCAGGTCGGAAACCTGGCCGTAGACGCCCTCGGTGGCCGGCTGATGGATCAGGATCCGGGAGTTGGGCAGAGCCAGTCGGCGGCCGGGGCTCCCCGCGGCCAGCAGGACCGCGGCGGCCGAGGCCGCCTGACCCAGGCACACGGTCTGGATCAGCGGACGGACGAACTGCATGGTGTCGTAGATCGCCGTCATCGAGGTGAACGAGCCGCCTGGCGAGTTGATGTACATGATGATCTCGCGGTCCGGGTCGGTGGACTCCAGCGTCAGCAACTGGGCCATCACGTCGTTGGCGGACGCGTCGTCGATCTGCACCCCGAGGAAAATGATGCGTTCCTCGAACAGCTTGTTGTAAGGGTTGGACTCCTTGACGCCGTAGCTCGTCCGTTCGACGAACGACGGCAGGATGTAGCGGGCCTGCGGCTGCGACAGCGCGTTGCCGTGGGCGACGCCCAACGGCATCTGGTGGCCGGGCTTGTTCACGGTCGTGTTCTCCTTCTCGGTGTCCTGCTGGCCGCTGGTCCGGCTACTTCTTCAGGGAGGGCGCGCTCGCCGCGCGAGCCACCACCTTGTCGATGAACCCGTACTCCAGGGCCTCCTGCGCGGTGAACCACCGGTCGCGGTCCTGGTCGATCTCGATGCGTTCGATCGGCTGGCCGGTGTGCAGCGACTGCAGTTCGGACAACTCGCGCTTGGACTTGGTCAGCATTTCCGCCTGGATGGCGATGTCCGCCGCGGTGCCGCCGACTCCCGCGCTCGGCTGGTGCATCAGGATGCGGGTGTGCGGCAGCGCGGAACGCTTGCCCTTGGCCCCCGCGGTCAGCAGAAACTGACCCATCGAGGCGGCCAGACCCATCGCGGTGGTGGCCACGTCGGGCTCGATCCACATCATGGTGTCGTAGATCGCCATGCCGGCGGTGACGCTGCCGCCCGGCGAGTTGATGTACAGAGTGATGTCGCGCTCGGGATCCTCGGCCGCCAGCAGCAGCAGCTGCGCGGTGATCTCGTTCGCGTTGGTGTCCCGCACCTCGGAGCCCAACAGGATGATCCGCTCGCGCAGCAGCCGTTCGGCCACCGAATCGGACAACGACATCGGGGTCCCGGCCCGCATCATCGGGTCGGCCAACCCGGGAGCAATGGCTTCCAGACGCTGCACGGCCTGCAGGGCCCTGGAGGCGGGGGCATGACGATCGCTCACGAAGTGCTCCTTTGTCGACTGCCCGACCGGCTGCGGTGGGTGGTCACGAACCTCTGGTGCCGCCGTCCGTCCGGACCGCGTGGCGGCGTTCACCCGACAGTAACGACCGGCACCGACCGACCGGTGCACCGGTGCGGGATTGTTCGCTGACGGCGTGACGCACTGCTCGCCGCAGGGGCTTGACCCGG
>DATDBV010000743.1:0-3580 GCA_036524715.1 Nakamurella sp.
CTGGAGGGCAAGGTCGTCTTCGGCTCGATGAACCGCGGCGGCCTGCAGGGCGGCGTGTTCGAGCTGGACGACCGGTTCACCGGCTACGACGCCCAGGCGATCGCCGACATGGGGCTCAACGGCGGCAAGACGCTGACCCGCATCGCCCTGGACGACCCGGGCACGGTCAAGACCATGGAGTACACCGCCCGGGCAGTAAACGATTTGGCCGACCGCGGGTTGGCCGCGATGGTCGAGCCGTTCTGGTCCTCCCGGGTCGACGGCAAGGTCCGCAACGACCTCTCGCCGGACGCGGTCATCAAGTCCGTCGGCGTGTGCAGCGCGCTGGGCCGCACGTCGGCCTACACCTGGATGAAGCTGCCCGTGGTGCCGGAGATGGACCGGGTGATGGACTCCACCACCCTGCCCACCCTGCTGCTCGGCGGCGACCCGGACACCAGCCCGGAGGAGACGTTCGCCTCCTGGCGCGCCGCGCTGGACCTGCCGTCGGTGCGGGGGCTCGTCGTCGGACGCACCCTGCTCTACCCCGCCGACGACGACGTCGAGGCCGCCGTGGACACCGCGGCGTCGATGGTGCGGTGACCCGCATGAACGAGGCTTGCCGAGCGAATCATCGGCGCTGGGGGCCGGCATGACGACAACGGTCAAGGACGGGTTGTACCTGCCCGCCGGCACCGCCGCCGACGGGGTCTGGGACCTGGTCGTCACCCCGGAGTCCGCGGGCTGGGGTTACTCCAGCCTGCGGGTGCTCACCGTGGCGTCCGGCCAGGCCGTCGAGTTCGCCACCGGCGACAGCGAATGGATCGTGCTGCCGCTGACCGGGGCCGTCGACGTCACCCTTGAGGACACGACGTTCGCCCTCGCCGGACGGGCGAACGTGTTCACCGCCGTCACCGACACCGCCTACCTGCCCATCGATTCCACGGTGACGCTGACCGGCACCCGGGCCGGGCAGATCGCCCTGACCGGCGCTCGGGCCGACCGGGCCCTGCCGTTTCGCTACCAGGCCGCCTCCGGGGTGGACGTGGCGCTGCGCGGCACCGGCGCGCACACCCGGCAGGTCAACAACTTCGGCATGGGCGCGGGCATGGAGTGCGTCAAGCTGCTGGCCACCGAGGTGCTCACCCCGGCGTCCAACTGGTCGTCCTACCCGCCGCACAAGCACGACGAAACGGGCGGCATCGACGGCAGTGAGACCGAACTGGAGGAGATCTACTTCTACCAGTTCGCCTCCGCGGCACCGGCATCCTCACTCGCGCGGGACGCGAAAGCAGTTGGTTACCAACGGGTCTACGGCACCGCAACGCGGCCGATCGAGCTGCTCGAGCAGGTGACGGCTGGTGACGCCGTGCTCATCCCGCACGGCTGGCACGGCCCGTCGATCGCCTCGCCCTCGCACCACATGTACTACCTGAACGTGATGGCCGGGCCCGGCACCGGGCGCGCCTGGGGCATCAGCGACGACCCGAACCACGGCTGGGTGCGGGCGACCTGGGACGACCAGCCCACCGACCCGCGCCTGCCCTTCTACTCAGCTCCCGACCCCGACTAGGAGATTCCACGGTGACCACCGCACCAGCGTCACAGGGGACGCAGACCGTTCGGCTGACCGTCGGCCAGGCGGTCGTGCAGTTCCTGGGCAACCAGTACACCGAGCGGGACGGCGTGCGGCGCAAGCTGTTCGCCGGTTGCTTCGGCATCTTCGGACACGGCAACGTGGCGGGCCTGGGTCAGGCGCTGCTGCAGGCGGAGCTGGAACAGCCCGACCTGCTGCCCTACCACCAGGGACGCAACGAGCAGTCCATGGTGCACATCGCCGTCGGCTATGCGCGGCAGAAGGATCGGTTGGAGACGTTCGCGGTCACCGCGTCCGTCGGCCCCGGCTCGTCGAACATGCTCACCGGCGCCGCGCTGGCCACCATCAACCGGCTCCCGGTGCTGCTGCTGGCCAGCGACATCTTCGCCACCCGGGTCGCCTCCCCGGTGCTGCAGGAGCTGGAACAGCCCTACGGTTATGACGTCTCGGTCAACGACGCCTTCCGGCCGCTGTCCCGCTTCTTCGACCGGGTGTGGCGGCCCGAGCAGCTGCCGGCCGCCCTGCTCGGCGCCATGCGGGTGCTCACCGACCCCGCGGAGACAGGCGCAGTGACCCTGGCGCTGCCCGAGGACGTCCAGGCCGAGTCCTTCGACTGGCCGGTCGAGCTGTTCGCCGAGCGGGTCTGGCGGATCGGCCGCCCGGTGCCCGAGCCCGAGGTGATCGCGGCCGCCGCCGAGATCATCCGTTCGGCCAAGGCGCCGATGATCGTCGCCGGCGGCGGCGTCACCTACGCCGAGGCCAACGATGCGCTGAAGGCCTTCGTGGAGGCCACGGGCATCCCGATCAGCGAGACCCAGGCCGGCAAGGGCTCCCTGCCGTTCGATCACCCGCTGAACCTGGGCGCGATCGGTGCCACCGGCTCCCCGGCGGCGAACCACTTCGCCCGCCAGGCCGACGTCGTCATCGGGATCGGCACCCGCTACTCGGATTTCACCACCGCCTCGAAGACGATCTGGCAGCACCCGGACGTCAAGTTCGTCAACATCAACGTCGCCGGGCTGGACGCGTTCAAGCTGGCCGGCTACCCGGTGGTGGCCGACGCGCGGCACGCGCTGACCGCACTGACCGACACCCTGGCGGGGTACTCCACCGGCACGGACTACCAGGCCGACGCCACCCGGCGGGCCAAGGCGTGGGACGACGAGGTCGTCGCCTCCCACCACAGCGGTTACGGCGAGACCCACGAGTTCCTGGCCCAGGCCGAGGTTCTCGGCGCGGTCGAGGCCGCGATGGACCCCACCGACGTGGTGGTGTGTGCGGCCGGTTCGCTACCTGGCGACCTGCACGGCATGTGGCGCACCCGGGAACGCAAGGGCTACCACGTCGAGTACGGGTACTCCTGCATGGGCTACGAGATCCCCGGTGCCATCGGCATCAGGCTGGCCGCCCCCGAGCGGGACGTCTTCGTCACCGTCGGCGACGGTTCGTACCTGATGATGCCGACCGAGCTGGTCACCGCGGTGCAGGAGGGCATCAAGATCATCGTGGTGCTGCTGCAGAACCACGGCTACGCCTCCATCGGCGCCCTGGCGCAGTCCCTGGGCGTGCAGCGGTTCGGCACCAAGTACCGGTACCGCAACAGCGAATCCGGCCGGCTGGACGGCGGGAAGCTACCGGTCGACCTGGCCCTGAACGCGGAATCCATGGGCATCAAGGTGTATCGGGCCAAGACCCTGGCCGAGCTGAAGGACGCGCTGGCCCAGGCCAAGGCCGGCGACGAGCCGGCGATGGTGCACGTGGACACCGATCTGGAGTTCGAGTCGCCCAAGGGCGACGGCTGGTGGGACGTCCCGGTGGCGGAGGTGTCCACCTTGGACTTCACCCAGGATGCCCGGGCCCGCTACAAGAAGTTCAAGGCCGACCAGAAGCCCTACCTGTAAGACCTGTTGGCGGGCCTGGTGCCGCGCGGATCAACTACGGCCGCGCGGATCAACTAAGGCCGCGCGGATCAACTCGCACCGAATGTGACAGCAGTGACCAAAG
>DATDBV010000744.1:0-3672 GCA_036524715.1 Nakamurella sp.
GGGCCGCCCTCGTGGCTGAGGTGAGCGTGGGCGCCCGCGGGGAGTTCAGGGCTGGTCGGCGTTGTGCCTGCTCCGGAGTGGAGGCGTCCCGACGGCGACGCGCAGCCTCGGGTGCTCCAAGCATTCCGCGGCACCGGGAGGCTTGTCAACGACAATTGCAGACGCTGAGGTCCAACCCCCGGCTCGACGACCTCGACCTCGACGCGTGCCGCATCCGCATCACCCACGGCAAAGACCGCGTCGTCGCGTTCCCGCTACACCACCCTCCGTGACTCGCATCGCATGCGAGGAAATCGCATCCAATGCGAGTCGCCTGTTGAGCCGCAGGTCAGCCCCGCCCGAGTCGCAGCAGCGCTCACCGCGCCGGTGTCGTCACCAACCTGAACTCAGGCTCGAATCCGCACCGCCACAACGCAATTGCCACTCCACCGCACAGAATCGTAACCGTCGCGAATTCGCAACCGATGCAATTGGCGGCACTCCCCGTATCCGACCCGCAGGTGGCGGTCAACCTCCGGTCAGCCTCCCGGCGGCCGGCGTCGGCCCCTGACCCGACCGGTCGCCGCCACCGACCACCGGCGCCTACCAGGCCGTCCTCGATCTGCCGCTGGCCGGCCGGTGGACGGTGACCGTCTCGGTCCGCACCTCCGGGTTCGAACAACCCAGCGCCCGGTTCGAGGTGGACTCCCGTGACCCGGTTCCTGCACCGCCTCATGCTGGTCGCCGGGCTGATGGTGGGCGCGCTCGTCGGCCTCGCCCCCGCCGCCGCTGCCCATGTGGCCGTCGACTCGGCGACCCCGAACGGTGACGGCACCACCACCGTCACCCGGTCTGGGACCACGGTTGCACGACGGGGGCGGCCACCACCGGGGGTGACGGTGTCGGCCGGCGACGGTGTCGAGTTCACCGGTGCGGGGACCGATCTCGCCGGCTGGACGACCGACGTCGACCCGACGACGGTGACCTTCACCGGCCCGGGCATCCCGACCGGCCAGAGGTCCTCGGTGACCGTCGACGCCCGGATCACCGTCGCCCCGGCGCGGCGGTGAGCTTCGCGTCGGTCCAACACTGCGGCCGGACGCAGGTCGTCTGGGCCGACCCCGACCCACCGGCGGAGCACCCCGCACCTACCCCGCACCGACCGTCATCGCGACGGCCGCCATCGTCGCGCCGGTCGCAACGAGTGCGCAAATCGGACCGCGGGGCGGACCTGGGCCAGGTGCTGGCCGGCGTGTTGCTGCTGGCGGCCGCGCTCGCGACGGCCGGCTTCCTGGTCACCCGCGCGGTCGGACGCTGAACGATCCCAACCGGCGCTCAGCGACCCGACGTACCCCTCACTGGTGGGCGTGCTCGTGCCGGTCGGTCAGCGTCGACTCGTGCGCGTGGGTATGGGTGTGGGTCGTCCCGTCGTGGGTGTGCTCGTGCTCGTGCACCACGTGTTCGTGCTGGTGCTGATCGTGCACGTGACTGTGGTGGGTGTCGCCGTGGCTGTGCTCGTGGACGTGCGCGGCGGCGTGGACGTGTTCGTCACCCATGCTGATTCTCCTTGCGTGTAAACGGATCGGGGACTTACTGCGGGACGGCGATGGCAACCGCCGGCCGAAGATGGTCGATGTGTCGCAGTGCCTCCTCGAGCAGCTGGGCGACGTGGGAGTCGTGCACGGAGTACAGGGTCTGCCGGCCGCTGCGGACGCCGCTGATCAGATCGAGGTCGCGCAGGATCCTCAACTGCTGCGAGACGGCCGGCTGCGCCATCTCCAGGGACTGGGCCAGATCGCCCACCGAACAGGGTTCCTGCCGGAGCCGGGCCAGGATCCGCACCCGACTGGCGGTGGCCAGGGCCGACATCACCCGCGCGATCCGCTCCGCGTCCTGGACGCTGACAGTGGTCGCGCCGGTCACCCCGTGCCCGGTCGCCATGAATCCATGCTGACATGCACATTTGTGCATGTCAATTACCGAGCTGTGAATCCGGCATGACGTCACTCACCGCGGCCAACGCAGACGGTGATCGAACGTCTGACCATAGCCCCCGCGAAGACCGACCGATCGGAGAACGAACCTATGACTGCCAACGACGAACGTCGCCCCCGACGGGTGGCCTCCAACGATTCCGCCTACGCGACCGCCCTGCTCAAGATGGGCGCGCCGATCGCCTGCCCGACCTGCGGCTCGTTCACCGAGCCGACCGAGCGCGGGTGGCGGTGCACCGACGACAAGTGCGTGTTCGCCTCCTGAGCGCAGGAAGGTAGCCGGGGGGCGGCTGGGTCAGTCGCCCTGCTCGGTCCAATCCTGCATGATGATCAAACTCCCGTGCTTGACCCCGCGCACGGTGATCCGCTTGCCGACCAGCTGGTCCAGTCCGGGGTCGACCAGCGGATTACACCCCATGCGCCGCAGGACGAAGTCCCGGTCGTCACCCTCGAGCAGAACGGCCTCCCGCTCGCTCTTGGAACCCACGTCCACGAATCGCCGAACGACTCGTCCCCGGAACTCATCGATCATCGACTCTCCGCGCGAACCACACCGATCACCTCGTCACCGCGCACGGTGACAGCCAGGTTCACGATACGCGGCAGGTGCCCGAAGGGTCCCTCCTCCCGGTGGAGCAGCACGCGCATCTCGATCGATGGCTCCGGGCGCACCTCGGCGATCTCCCGGGGCACGGCCACGTCGAAAGCCAGGACGTCCGACTCGGCCATCTGCCAACGCCGGATGACCTCCGCCACCGCCCCGGGGGCTTGCGCCACCTCCCGGGGGGACTGCGCCCCGGTCGGTTGCGCCACCGCGAAGGCAGTTCGCTCCGCGAGCTTCGTGCCGTTCCCGACGATGTTCAGGCGACGCAGCCGGCGGGCCGCCCACCCGGACTCCTCCTGGTTCGGCGACGCGACATCCGCCGATAGCGGCGTCCGGGTCGGGTCGCCGAGCAGTAGGAACTGTCCGAGTGTCTTCAGGTCCGTCGGACCCAGGATCGCGGTGGCGGTCACGTACGCCTGGCGGGCCTCGGCGCACGCCCGCCCGATCGATGCGCCGTCCCGGACCCCGGCGAAGGAACTCGGCGCACAGCACGTCGGCGTAGGCCGGGAAGTCGGCGGGACCGTACGAGATGTTCGTCGATCCGAAGAAGCCGGCCGCCCCCTCCCGCAGGTACGACAGCGCGATGCCGTCGATGCCGCCGGTCAGCGCCGAATCGAAGAGTTCGGCGCCGTAACAACATTCCGCGGCGACCACGGTGCCGGGGGTCACTCGCCCGACCAACCGCTGCGCCCGGTGGCTCACCGGCGCCCCCGGATCGCCGAGGAACTCGGCCGAGGCCGGGGCCCCGTGGCAATTGATGAAATGCAGCGGCCCGGCGAGCGTCTGCTCGTCCCAGTCCGGTCCGTCGGCCGGGGACGAACGTACGAGCGACCCCGCCCCGTCGACGACGCGCAGCGACCGTTCGGTAGACCCTGCCAGGCCTGCGCGGTCAGGCCGAACGTGCCCAGGTTCGTGCACACCGTCGCCTGCGTCGCGTGCTGCAGGATCCGCACGAGACAGTCGGGATCGTGCCCGCCGGGCGGATCGGGGATCCGTCCGACCACCCGGGTGATCGACAGGAAGCTCGATATCTGTTCCCCATAAGGGGCATTCGAGGCGTAAGGCAGATCCGACGGCACACCCAGATCGGTTCCG
>DATDBV010000745.1:0-15599 GCA_036524715.1 Nakamurella sp.
GTCGTGGACGCGGTGAAGATCGGCATGCTGGGCTCGGCCGACAACATCGCGGTGGTGGCCCGCTGGCTGGGCGCGCACCGGCCGCCGTTCGTGGTGCTGGATCCGGTGATGGTCGCCACCAGCGGCGACCGGCTGCTGGACCCGGACGCCGAGGAGTCCTTGCGGACCTTGCTTCCCCACGCGGACCTGGTCACGCCCAACGTCGCCGAACTGGCGGTGCTGGTCGGTGACGCGCCGGCGCGCGACCTGGACGGAGCGATCGCCCAGGGCAAGGCCCTGGCGTCGACGACCGGCAGCCAGGTGCTGGTCAAGGGCGGGCACCTCCGCTCCCCGGACGGTGGCCCGGGCCGGGAGGCCACCGATGCGCTGGTGGGTCCGGACGGGTCGGTGACCCTGCTGCCCGGCCCATGGGTGGAGACGAAGAACACCCACGGCACCGGCTGCACGCTGTCATCGGCCCTTGCCGCGCTGCGCCCGCAGCGGGAGTCGTGGGCGGCCGCGGCGGTGGACGCCAAGGCGTGGCTGACCGGCGCGCTGACCGGCGGCGCCACCCTCGACGTCGGTCGGGGGCGGGGTCCGGTGGATCACCTGCACACGCTGGTCCCGGCACCGTTCTCCACGACGGCCTGGCAGCGGATCGCGCCGGTCCGGGCGGCCATCGAGACGATGCCGTTCATCACCGCGCTCGCCGACGGGTCGCTGCCCTGGGCGAACTTCCGGTTCTACCTGGCGCAGGACGCCTGGTACCTGCGGGAATACGCCCGCTGCCTGGCCCGGGTCGCGGCACTGGCCCCGGACCAGGACGCGCAGGAGTTCTTCGCGCACTCCTCGGCCGGCGCGCTGGAGGCCGAGATGGCCCTGCACCGGACGCTGCTCACCGCCCACGGCGAGTCCCTTGATGAAGCGGGCCCGGTCCCCTCCCCCATCACGACGGCGTACCTGGATCATCTGCACCGGTGCTGCGCGACCGGCTCGTACGCCGAGGCCGTCGCGTCGGTGCTGCCCTGCTTCTGGCTCTACCAGCACATCGGCGAGCGCCTGGGCGAGCTGCGTTCGGACGCCGCCGCGCACCCGTACGCGGCCTGGATCCAGACGTACGCCGATCCGGCCTTCGCCGAGCTGACGGTGCAGGCCATCGCCTTCGCCGATCGGGCATTCGCCATCGCATCCCCCGCCGAGCGGGCGGCGATGATCGCCGCGTTCGAGCGCTCCAGCCGGTACGAGTGGATGTTCTTCGACCAGGGCACCCGGCTTCCCGCCTGGCCGGTCTGAACCCGAGCCCGCCGACGGTTCCGCGGCCGGGTCCGGCGGGTTGCGCTGATCATGAACTCACCGAATCGGACAAAACGGCGCCGGAAATGGGTTTTCGATCAGCGCAAGTCAGGGCGCCGGGGTCGGCTCCGCAGAGGCCGGGCCCGCTGATCAATTCCGCGATCCCCCGCCCGATATGTCCGCATCCGTGCGGATTTGATCAGCGAAGTTGCGGTGCGGGCCGGGCTTCGCGGACGAAACCCGCGTCTGCGTGCCGGGTTCGCCCGGTTCGGCACGGGTTTGATCAGCGAACCACGCGCCGCATCAGCGAACCCGCGCCGCGAGTCGCCGGCCCGCGTGCCGAACTCACACGATCAGCCCAGGCGCTTGGCCAGGTTCTCGTCCAGCGCCACCAGGAAGTCCTCGGTGGTCAGCCAGTCCTGGTCCGGTCCGACCAGCTGCGCGAGGTCCTTGGTCATCTTGCCGCTCTCGACTGTCTTGATGATCACGTCCTCGAGGGCCTCGGCGAATCCGGTGACCTCCGGCGCGCCGTCCAGCTTGCCGCGGTGCTTGAGGCCACCGGTCCAAGCGTAGATCGAGGCGATCGGGTTGGTCGAGGTCGGCTTGCCGGCCTGGTGCTGCCGGTAGTGCCGGGTGACGGTGCCGTGCGCGGCCTCGGCCTCGACGGTCTTGCCGTCCGGCGTCATCAGCACCGAGGTCATCAACCCGAGCGAGCCGAAGCCCTGGGCCACCGTGTCCGACTGCACGTCGCCGTCGTAGTTCTTACAGGCCCAGACATACCCGCCCTCCCACTTGAGGGCGGAGGCGACCATGTCGTCGATGAGCCGGTGCTCGTAGGTGATGCCGGCCTCCTTGAACTGCAGGATGAACTCGGCGTCGAACACCTCCTGGAACAGGTCCTTGAACCGGCCGTCGTAGGCCTTGAGGATGGTGTTCTTGGTCGACAGGTAGACCGGGTACTCGCGGGACAGGCCGTAGTTGAACGACGCCCGAGCGAAGTCGCGGATCGAGTCGTCCAGGTTGTACATCGCCATCGCCACGCCCGCGTCGGGTGCCTCGAACACCACATGCTCGATCGGCTCGGAGCCGTCGGCCGGGGTGAAGGTGATGGTCAGCGTGCCCTCACCGGGGAAGCGGAAGTCGGTGGCCCGGTACTGATCGCCGTAGGCGTGCCGGCCGACGATGATCGGTTTCGTCCAGCCCGGCACCAGCCGGGGAACGTTCGAGATGATGATCGGTTCGCGGAAGATGACGCCGCCGAGGATGTTGCGGATGGTGCCGTTGGGCGAGCGCCACATCCGCTTCAGGCCGAACTCCTCGACGCGCGCCTCGTCCGGGGTGATCGTCGCGCACTTGACGCCCACCCCGTGCTGCTGGATCGCGTGCGCCGCGTCGACGGTGATCTGGTCGTTGGTGTCGTCCCGGCTCTCGATGCCCAGGTCGTAGTACTCCAGGTTGACGTCCAGGTACGGCAGGATCAACTTGTCCTTGATGAACTGCCAGATGATCCGGGTCATCTCGTCGCCGTCGAGCTCGACGACCGTCCCCTCGACCTTGATCTTCGCCATCTGCCGCGTTCTCCCTCTTGATCCCATCGTGCAAAAAGGTCGTGCACGGACCCGGCGACAAGGCTCGACACGGGCCCGAAGTGTGGTGCGAGATCTCCGCGCAGACCGTACCGTCAGGGCGGGTGTATGTGCTTCGGCGGGTCGGGGTAGGGGTCCCACGTCACGCAACGCCCGGCAGGCAGGGGGCGTCATGGGGTCGGCCGACACCGCAGGTCAGCGGAGCTTCTCCGGCGAGCGGAAGGCCGCCTGGGAGAACCTCCTGCACAGCCAGGCCCGGCTGATGCAGCGACTGGGCCGGGAACTGGAGGAAGCGGGCAAGATCCCGCTGTCCAGCTATGACGTGCTCGTTCAGCTCGCCGAGAACGGTGGTCGACTCCGCCTGCGGGACCTGGTGGACCGGCTGGTGCTCTCCCAGCCCGGCCTGTCCCGCAAGGTCGCACGGCTGGAGGAGCAGGGACTGGTCGAACGGTTGCCCGACCCGCACGACGGCCGCGGGGTGCTGGTCAAGCTGACCCGGAGTGGCCGGGCCGCCCTGCGCAGTGCCGCCGTGGTGCACATCGCCGGCGTGGAGCGGGCGTTCACCGATCAGATCTCCGACGAGGAGGCGGCGGTGCTGGCCCGGGTGTTCGGCCGGCTGCTGGACGAGCATGCGGGTTAGGGCACCCCGATCGCCAGCGCGGCCATCGTCACCCCCACGACGATGTAGAACGTCAGGTCGAAGCCCTTGCCCCGGACCGCCAGCACGCCGATCACCCGCTCCGACAGCACGGCTCGCAGCAAACCCGCCAGCAGCATCGCGAACGCGAGCGCGGTGGTGCCCCGGCGCCAGTAGGCGAAGGCGATCAGCAGCAACCCGAACGCCACGACGGCCAGCACGATGGTGATCGGGATGGCCCGCACCAACGCCCGGCTCTTCGTCATCGGGCCGATTGCGGGGTCGGCTCCAGGACACCGGCGGCCGTCACGAGGTTGGTCAGCAGCATGGCCCTGGTCATCGGGCCGACCCCACCCGGATTGGGCGCGAGGAACCCCGCGACCCGGGCGACGTCAGGATCCACGTCGCCGACGATCTTCCCGTTCACCCGGCTGACCCCGACGTCCAGCACCGCCGCTCCGGGCTTGACCATCTCCGCGGTGACGATGCCGGGCGCCCCGGCCGCGGCCACCACGATGTCGGCCTGACGCACCAGAGCGGGCAGGTCGCGGGTGCCGGTGTGGCACTGGGTCACGGTGGCATTCTCGGTCCGGCGGGTGAGCAGCAGGCCGAGCGGCCGGCCGACCGTGATGCCCCGGCCGATCACCACCACATGTGCGCCGTTCAACGCCACCCCGTACCGGCGCAGCAACTCGATGATGCCCAGCGGCGTGCAGGGCAGCGGGGCCGGGTGACCGAGCACCAGCGAGCCCAGGTTGTACGGGTGCAGTCCGTCGACGTCCTTGGCCGGGTCGACCCGGGACAGGATGGCGAACTCGTCCAGGCCGGTGGGCTGTTGGACCAGGAACGACGTGCACGCGGGATCGGCGTTGAGGTCGTCGACGACCCGCTCGACCTGTGCCTGGGTGGTTCCGGCCGGAAGTTCGCGTTGGATGCTGGCGACGCCGATCTCGGCGCAGTCGCGGTGCTTGGCGGCGACGTACCAGCGGCTGGCCGGGTCGTCCCCGACGAGCACCGTGCCCAGGCCGGGAGTGACGCCACGGTCGGCCAACCCGCGCACCCGGTCGCGCAGCTCCCGCTTGATGGCGGCGAGAGCAGCCCGGCCGTCCATGATCACGGCAGTCATCGATCGATCACGAACGGCATGATGTCATCCCGGCCGGACGGCGATCTCCGGGCCCAGCGTCGCGTCGCTGTGCAGCTTCAGGCCGTCCCCGCTCCAGAACTTCCCCGGGTCGTACCAATTCTGCGGGCGGTGATCGGGCAGCAGGCCCATCGCCTGATAGGTGAGGGCGACCACTTCGGCGCAGTAGATCGTCTCCGTGTCCCGGTGGTAGCGGAAGCGTCCGGTGGCCCAGCTCTTGGTCAGCCTCCAGGTGCTGGGGAACGGGGCCCCGTCCAACCGGGCGATCGTCTTCAGCACCTCGTCCTCCATGTCCGGGGTCGCCTCCGGGATGAGCTGCCGGAACCAGCCGCGGGCGCCGTACCTGGTGTTCCAGGTGGTCACGGCGTCGCGCAGGTCATGCAACTGCACCCCGCGCTGGCGCTTGCCGGTCCACATGTCCGGCAACGATCGGCCGAGCTCGGCGTGCCACATCAGCGGCGGGAGATCATCGATCACCACGGCCATGCCCACATGGTTGACCGGCGCGTTGGTCAGCGTGCGGATGGTGCGGTCGGCGAAAGTGCTCCCCCGGAACAGCCACACGTCACCGGTGCGGGTCAGCTCGACGGCCTCGTCCAGCGACATGGACGGACCCGATGGCCGAGGTGACATATGGCCAAACCTATCGTGAGCGGGAACGATGATCGGGCAGGCATAGTTGTCCAGGTAGGTCGGGCACAGCCGGTGCGCGAACCCGAGTGACGGGCCGGGAGCTGTGGTGACAGGGACTGTCGTTGACGGCGCCGGGGACCGCGGGCGCCGTCGTTCGTCCGCCACCGCCCGGCACGGCCGGACGGGACGCACCGAGCACCTGCTGTTCCTGCGCGAGTTCGTCAGATCGCCGCTGCGGACCGCCTCGGTCGTGCCCAGTTCACGCGCGCTGGCCGAGCAGATGATCCAACCGTTGCGCGGCCGGGACTGGTCGACCCGTCCGCCCGTCGTCCTCGAACTCGGACCGGGCACCGGTGCGTTCACCCGCCTCATCCAGCAGACCGCGCCGCCGGGCACCCGCCATCTCGGGATCGAGCTGAACCCGGTGATGGCGCAGCACCTGGCCGCGGCGTTCCCGGCGGTCGAGGTGGTCGTCGGGGCGGCCGCCGACCTGCCGCGGATCCTGCTCGGGCAAGGCATCGACGGCGTCGATCTGATCATCAGCGGGTTGCCCTGGCAGAGTTTCGCCGGCCCGAACGGCCTGCGGCTGGTCGGCATCATCGCCGGCTGCCTGCGTCCCGGCGGCACCTACACCCAGTTCACCTACTCCTGGACGCGGTGGGCCTCGCCGGCCAAGCGGCAGCACCGCTCGCTGAACGACACGTTCGACGACGTCCAGATCTCGCGCACGATCTGGCGCAACCTGCCACCGGCGTTCGTCTACACCTCGACCCGGCCGACCGCGGCGACCGACGCAGCGCCCGATTCGATAGCGTGACGTCCGTGCGGTCGAAGGTGTGGAAGTGGCTGGGCGTGGCCGGCATCGCCGGCGTCGCGGCGACGGGCGCGCTGGTCGCCCGGTCCGAACGGCAGCGGCGGGCCTACACGCCCGACGACATCCGCGCGCGCCTGCACGAACGCGCCCAGCAGATCAACGATGAAGCCGCGGAGCCGGTGGGCTGACCTCGTCCGCCCCGATCGACAGTCCGTGCGCCGCGGCGAACAGCACCGCCTGGTCGACATCGACCCGGGCGCCGGCCAGCACCGCCCCCACCCACAGGGCGGCGTCGCTGCGCGTCCCGCGCAGATCGGCACCGGTCAGGTCGAGCCGCTCGCAGCGGGCGCCGGTCAGGTCGGCGCCCCGCAGGTCGCAGCCGGACAGGTCGGCCCGAACCAGGTTCGCCTCCCGAAGCCGTAGGCCCGACAGATCGAGCCCGGACAGGTTGGCGCCGGCCAGCGACACCAGGGTCAGGTCGCAGTCCCGGACGGTCATCGGCCGCAGGCGGCAGTCGGTGAAGGTGGAGCCGGTCAGCCGGCAGCCTTCCAGCGAGATCCCGTGCAGCGCAGCCCGTTCGAAGGTGCACGAGGCGAACGAGGTGGATCGGTGCGTGCTGTCGTACAGTTCGGTGCCACGGAACCGGCAATCGGTGAACGTCACCCGGCGGGTCCGGACGTCCACCAACGCGGCCTCGCTGAAGTCGCATCCGGTGAACGATATCCCTTCCAGTTCCTGGCCGGTCAGGTCAACCTCGGCGAAATCCTCGTCGACATACTCGGTCTCGGTGAGTTCCAAACCCATCAGTGGAAGAAGTGCCTGGTGCCGGTGAGGTACATGCCGATGCCGCCGGCCTCGGCGGCGGCGATGACCTCGGGGTCGCGGACGGACCCGCCGGGCTGCACGATGGCCCGCACCCCGGCGGCGATCAGGATCTCCGGGCCATCGGCGAACGGGAAGAAGGCGTCGGACGCGGCCACCGACCCGCGGGCCCGGTCCCCCGCCCGCTCGACGGCCAGCCGCGCCGAATCGACCCGGTTGACCTGCCCCATGCCGATGCCGACCGACGCGCCGCCGGCGGCCAGCAGGATCGCGTTCGACTTCACCGACCGGCAGGCTCGCCAGGCGAAGGCCAGGTCGGCGAGCGTCGCCTCGTCCACGGCCGGGCCGGCGGCCAGGGTCCAGGTCGCCGGATCGTCGCCGGGCGCGTCCAGCCGGTCCCGCATCTGCACCAGCAGGCCACCGGAGATGGCCCGGAACTCGGCCGGATCGGGTTCGGAGTCCGGCGGCATCACCAACAGCCGGATGTTCTTCTTGCGGGTCAGCACCGCGAACGCGTCGTCGGAGAACGCCGGCGCCAGCACCACTTCGGTGAACACGTCGGCGATCTGCTCCGCCATCTCCAGGGTGACCGGGCGGTTCGCCGCGATCACCCCGCCGAAGGCCGACACCGGGTCGCCGGCGTGGGCCAGCCGGTGGGCCTGTGCGATCGAGTCGTCCGCGCCACCGGCGACCGCGGCGACGCCGCACGGGTTGGCGTGCTTGACGATGGCCACCGCCGGATCGGCGAAGTCACCGACGGCCCGCCACGCCGCATCCACGTCGACGTAGTTGTTGTAGCTCATCTCCTTGCCGTGCAGCTGCTGGGCCGAGGCCAGCCCGGATCGGCCGGTCCGGTAGAGCGCCGCGGCCTGGTGGGGATTCTCGCCGTACCGCAGCGCCGACACCTTGTCCCAGGCCTGCCCCGCCCAGTCCGGCCAGCCGTCCTCGCCCGTCACCGTGCCGGACAGGTACGAGGCAACCGCGATGTCATAGGCGGCGGTGTGCGCGAGCGCCGCCGCGGCCAGCCGGACGCGTTCGGCAAGTGTGAAACCGCCCTCGGTCAACGCCTTCTCGACGTCGGGATAGCGGGATGGGTCGACCACCACGGCGACCGATGGATGATTCTTGGCCGACGCCCGGACCATCGCCGGCCCGCCGATGTCGATCTGCTCGACACACTCGTCGAACGACGCGCCGGAAGCCACCGTCTGCCGGAACGGGTAGAGATTGACCACGACCAGGTCGAACAGCTCGATGCCCAGTTCCTGTGCCTGCCGCAGATGGTCGGGCAGCCTGGTGTCGGCCAACAGGCCGCCGTGGATCGCCGGGTGCAGGGTCTTGACCCGGCCGTCCAGGCACTCCGGGAAGCCGGTCACCTTTTCCACCGGGGTCACCGGGATGCCGGCGTCGGCGATCGCCAGGGCCGAGCCGCCGGTGGACACGATGCTCACCCCGGCGGCGTGCAATGCGGCGGCCAGCTCCAGCAGCCCGGTCTTGTCCGACACGGACAGCAACGCCCGTCGGATGGGCCGCCTGGTAGTAGACCCGCCCGCCCGCCCTGCGCTCATCCCAGAACCACCTTCCGTCCGTGCACGGTGTAGGGCGCGGCGGTCAACGCCGTCACCACGTCGACCAGCAGCCTCCGTTCAACGACCTTGATCCGCTCGTGCAGGCTCAGGGCGTCGTCGTCGTCGGCCACCGCCACCGCCCGCTGCGCGACGATGGGGCCGGCGTCCACGCCGGCGTCGACCAGGAACACCGTGCAGCCGGTCAGCTTGACCCCATGGGCCAGCGCGTCCGCCGGGGCGTGCATGCCCGGGAACGCCGGCAGCAGCGACGGGTGGGCGTTGATCACCTTGGCGTCGAAGGAGTCCAGGAACGCCGGGCCGAGCAGCTTCATGAAGCCGGCCAACACCACCAGGTCCGGGGTGTGGGCCGCCACCGCGGTGGCCAGCGCGGCAGTCCAGGTCGCCCGATCGGGGTGATCGGCCAGCCGGCAGCTGAAGGTCGGCACGCCCGCTGCGGCCGCCCGGTCCAGGGCGACGCAGGCGGCGAGGTCGGAGCCGACGGCGGCCACCCGGAACGGCTTGGGGTCGGGCGCGTCCAACAGTGCCTGCAGCAACGTCCCGGAACCGGAGGCGAGGACGACCACGTTCTTGCGGTTCTCGGCAGGAGGCACGGCTGGCTCGGGATCTTTCCTTCGGAGGTGCCGGCGGAGGGTCGGCCGGGCTCGGCCGGTTCAGGGTAATCGGCCCACGGATCGATCGAATCGGCGCCCCATTCGGGTATCCGAGCGCTCGTTACGACGCTCTTGAACCCGACGAATACGGTAAAAGCCAGCTGAGTACGCCGAAGGGGTTGCCGACCGTCATGACCGACCAGCAATCGAGTGCCTCCCGCGGCCGTCACCGCACCTCGGGCACGCGCGCCCGAACGTTCACCATCGTCGGCGTGGTGGTCGCCCTGGTGGCCGCCGCAGGGGTGGTCACCTGGCTGGTCCGATCCGGTTCGGCCGACACCACGTCGACAGCAACCGGCGCCGCCGACGCCACCGTCGGCTCGGTCACCTCGGTGGCGGCCACCGCGACGGGGTCCGCCACCGACGGTACGGACTGCGGGCTGCCGGGCGACGCGCTGACCGTCGCCGCCTCCCCCGACATCGCGCCGACGCTGACCACGACGGTGGCGGGGCTGGACCTGACCGCCGCCGGGTGCCCGGTCCGCATCGAACCGGCCGAACCGGCGCGGGTCGTTGACGGCTCGGTCGATGCCTCGGTGTGGATCCCCGATTCCTCGATCTGGCTGCCCCGCGCGGCCGCCGAGGGCGTCACCGTCGGCCAGGACGCCCGGTCCATCGCCACCAGCCCGGTGGTCTTCGCCCTGTCCGGTCAGGCGGTGCGGCAGCTGTCCGCGGCGGGCGGGTCGACGGACGTCGCCGGGATCCTGGCCACCCGCAAGACAGCGGCCCCGATCCGGGTGGGCCTGCCCGACCCCGAACTGTCCGCCGCCGCCGTGGCCGCCGTCCTGGCCGCCCGGTCGTCGGTGAGCGGCGCGGCGGACGCCCGGGCCGCGCTGACCTGGGGGGTGCGCTCGAGCCCCGAGAACCTGCCGGTCGGCGATGCCGAGCTGCTGGGCCGGCTGTCCGCCGACCCGGGCACCGCGTTGCCGGTCACCGAGCGCGCGTTGATCGCCTACAACGACGAGCACGCCGGGGATCCCGCGCACGCCGTCTACCCGGGGCAGGGTGGTTTCGCGCTGGACTACCCGGTGGTCGCCCTCGGTTCCGATCCCGCCGTCGTCGCGGCCACCGCGGAACTGGTCGGTGCGCTGACCTCGGACGAGGTCCGGTCGGCACTGCAGGAGGCCGGCTTCCGAGCTCCCGATCAGTCGGCGGGCGCGTCGATCACCGCGGCCAACGGGGTGGACCCGGCGCGGGTGGACTCCGGCGGTCCGCCGTCGGTGCAGGCCGTCGACGACGCCATCCGCAGTGTCCAGGTGACCAACGAAGCGTCCCGGACGCTCGCCGTCATGGACATCTCGGGTTCGATGCTGGCCATGGTGCCGGGCAGCGGCGGCGCCGACCGGATCAGTCTGGCCAAGGACGCGGCCGCGCTCGGCCTCGGCCTGTATCGGGCGGACAGCGACATCGGCCTGTGGGAGTTCTCCACCAACCTCACCCCGACCAGCGACCATCGCGAGCTGATCCCGATCAGCTCGCTGGGGCCGGACGGCCAGGGCGGCACGGGTGCGGCCCGGCTGGCTGCCGCGCTCGACGGGCTGGCGGCCCTCCCCAACGGCGACACCGGTCTGTACGACACCGTGGTCGATGCGACGCGGGCCGTGCGGTCCGGCTGGGACCCGGAACGGGTGAATGCGGTGCTGATCCTCACCGACGGGATGAACGACGACGACAACAGCATCACCCTCGAGCAACTGCTGTCGACGCTGGCCACCGAACAGGACCCGGCCAAGCCGGTCCCGGTCATCTCGATCGCCTTCGGCCCGGACAGCGACGTGACCTCGCTGCAGCAGATCAGCCGGGCGACCGGTGGCGCCACGTACCTGTCGCAGGATCCACGGCAGATCGGCGAGATCTTCCTGGACGCCGTCGGCCAACGGCTCTGCCGGCCCAGCTGCTGACCGCGGCCGGTGGGGGGCTCAGGAGGGATCCGCCGGGTCGTCCGACCCTGGGGCAACCGTGGGCTCCGACCCGCTCGTGTCGACCGTCTCTTCGCGCTCGTCGGCGATGTCGCCCCCTGGCTCGTCGGCGATGTCGTCGGATCCGGGCTCGTCGGCGATGTCGTCGGCCCCCGGCTCGTCGGCGATGTCGTCGGACCCGGCCGGCGACGATTCGGGCGACGATCCTGGCGAGGACTCAGATGACTCCGGCGTCGGTTCGGACGTCGTGGCCGGGCTGGTCACGGTCCCGTGGGTACGGCGGCGGCGCGACGTCCGCCACCTGGGGGCCGATGGACTCGGTTCCTTGCGCTTCCTGCCCGAGCGCCGCCGGGCGGGATCAGCGGGATCAGTCCCGATGTCCCGGATCCGCCAGGGCACCGTCCGCCACCCGGTGACCGCGGCGACCAGCACGGCGACGACGCCGACCTCGGCGGCGATCAACGGACCGACCAGCAGGGCCGGCACACCCATGGTCGACCACCTGCCGTCACCGACGCCGCCGGCGGCGACCAGCGCCATCGCCGCCACGGCCGCGCCGGCGAGCAATGCTCCGACGCTCGCCGCGGCGACCCGGTCCGCGCGGGTGACCAACCGGCGGACCGCGGGTCGCGCCACCAGGTAGCCGACCAGTGGCGGCACGGCCAGGCAGGCCAGACCGAGCAGGGTCCGGCCGTCGTGCTGGGGAGCCGCCGCGAGCAGCGGCACCCCGGGCAGGTCGACGGTCGAGGTGTTCAACGGCGAGTAGGTGCCCGGCCCGATCTCGAACCCGACACCGGACAGGTAGCCGACGGCCGCGACCACCGCGTTGGGCAGGTACGCCAGCCCGAGCATCGTCATCCCCAGGCCGTCCAGCCAGGACGGGGCGGCGGCGGCCGAGATGTCGACCGCGGTGCCGAAGCGCAGGATCAGGCCGCAGGACAGCGCGAGCGCGCCCGCACCGGTCAGCGCCACCGTCCCGACCAGACCGCCGCGGACGCCGGCCCGTCCCCACCCGGGCACCGCCCCGATCGCCCACCGCGACCAGGCCGAGTCCCCGTGCAGGACGCCGGCGGCGGTGGCGACGAACGCCAGCACGAACGCGGTCCACACCCAGGCGGCCGGCACGGCGTCGGGTGACGAGTAGCCCCGGGTGATGGCGGCGACCACCAGCCCGTACACGCCGGCGGTGGTCAGCACGGCCACCGCCTCCTGGTAGCGGCCGACCGGCAGGTACCGGCCCCGTCGGGCGGTGAGGGACAGCAGCGCCACCGGAACCGCGGTGAGCATCAGCGGCGGCAGGCTCAGGGTGACACCGCCGATCGACACCGGCATCAGGTTGGCCAGCGCGAAGGCGGTGATCCCGCCACGCAGGGCGACGGCGGCGTCGGGTCCGGACGCCGGGGTCACCGCCCAGATCATCAGCGCGAGGCCCGCCGCGAGCAACACGCCGGCGGCCGCGACCACGGCACCACGGACAGCGGCCGCGGCGACGACAAGTCCGGCGGCCGGAGGTTGGTCGTCGGTCCGGGCCGCGGTCGCGAGGTCGGGGGCCAGATCGCGGAGCACGGGCCCACTCTCACACGCCGTCCGGGCGGCGCGGGCCAGGCTCGCCGGGTCCACCCCGGGCCGCGCCGAAAGACGGTGCCGATCGCCGGCGGCGGAACGGGCAGTGATGTCCGACCGGTCCGGCGGCCGGGCGGGGACGGCTCGGCGATCACCCCGCGCGAGACGGCGCGGTCACCGTGCCCCGGCGAGCACCTCCCGCAACCGGGCGGCGAATTCCTCCGGTTGGCCGGGATAGCCGAACTCGGGCCCGGCGAACCCGCCGTGGTGGCTGGGAAACACGGACAGCGGCTCCCCCAGCGCATCGGCGGCCGCCTGCGCCGTGCGCCAGGTGGCGGTGTTCCGCGACTCGACGCCGGCGGCGAGCACCACCCGAGTCGGCGCCGCCCGCAGCACGGGCACGTCCGGGCGGTAGGAGGTGACGGCGTTGGAACCGCCCGACAGCAGCGGATCGTCGCGGGACCCGTCGTCGTCCGTGGGCATCCCGAACGCCGCCGGATCGGGCAGGGGCCGGTCCGCGTACTCGGCGGTGAACTCCCCCGGCCACGACGTCAGTCCGATGAATGCGGCCATGCCGGACCCGAAGCCGCCGGCCCGGTAGGCGTCCTGGACGGCCCGTTCGGCCGCGAACGCCCGCTCGGCGTCGGGCAGCAGGCCGAACAGCGGCGGCTCGTGCGCGACCAGGGTGGCCACATCGTCCGGGTACGCGGCGACGAGAGCGAGCGCGGTGACCGCTCCACCACTACTGGCGAACAGCTCCACCGGCCCGGCCTCCAGCGCGGCTATCACCGCGTGCACGTCCGCTGCCTGCTGTTCGGGGTCGTGGTCGCGGCGTCCGTCGGACCGGCTGCTGCGGCCCAGGCCGCGAGGGTCGTACGTGACGACGGTCCGGTCGGGCAGCTGCCCGATCAGCGCGCCGAATCCGGCCGCGGTCATCGGGTGAGCGATCACGACGAGCGCCGGCCGGCCGTCCGCCGTCGGCAGCGGGCCGTGGATGTCGTAGGTCAGCACGGCACCGGGCACGTCGAGGGTGCGGGTTACGGGCATCGGTCCTCCTTCTCGATGGATTCAGGTAGACCGTCGAGCGGACCGGAACTCATCGGCACCCGCTCGTCACCGGTCCGATCCCGCCGATCCCGCCGATCCCGAAGGACCGCCGGGCTGCTCCGACGGGCGCGGCGGGATCGGGTTGACCTCGGTCTTCCCATCGGCGGGGGCCGATGCGGGGTCCTGGAACGCGGGTGCGACCCGCGGCAGTTCTCGTTCGGCCGGCGCCTGCCGCGAATGGCCGTCCGGCGCATCGGCATTCGGGTCGACGACCGGTTGCGGACCGGTCGGCCGGTCGTCGGCCGATGGCGACCAACCCGATCCGCTGGCCCCTGGATGGGGGGCATACCCCGCGTAGTAGGCGACCGATCCCGACGGCGGCGCAGCCGTCGACCCCGGGGCGGACCAGGGTGTTGACCTGACCGGACCGTCGGCGGTCCAGACGACGTCTCCGGCCGTGGCCCCCATCACCGGTGCCGACGCGGGTGACGGGCCGACGGCCGGGTCCGGCGCGATCGTCGCCACCACCGTGGACCCGGATCGGTGGCCGAGGTCCGCCCCGACGACATAGCCGGCGATCGCCACCACCGCCTGGATGATGCCGAAGATCGTGAGCAGGACGGCTCCGAGCCCCTTGCTGACCTGTGCGGAGGTCAGCATCTCGACGGATCCGGTGGTGCCCAGCGAGATCAGCGCACCCACCGCGCCGCCCACCGACACCGCGGCCACCGCAAGTCGGGACCGTTCACTGCCGGGCAGGAAGGCGGCAAGGGCCAGCAGCCCGGCGATCAGCAGCAGGATCGGGACATAACCGGGGCCCACCGCGTACACCGACAGGGTCTCGTCGATCCGGCTCGCCGTCACCTGTGGCAGGAACCCAAAGGCGAAGTTCGCCGCGCCGAGCGCGGCGATGACGATGCCGAACAGCTTGGCCGGTTCCAGCCTTGCCGGGGTGGTCGAGCCGGGCGGCGCAGACGGGCCAGCTGCGCCTGGGGCGACGTACTGCCCGCCGGGTCCGGTGACCGCGGCCGACCAGGTCGGGCCGGGGCGCTGCGCACCCGGCGCCCAGCCGCTCGGCGCCCCGGGGAACGGGTCCGTGCCGGCCGGCCGCCAGGACCCGCCGCTCGGGGCGCCGCGATAGTCGTCAGGGCCGTGCATGTCAGGGCTCCTCGCTCGCCCGGGCGGTGCCCCGAGCGTCGATCCGGATGGGTTCAGCTCCACCGAACCTACCCACGACCGACCGAGTGCCCGGTCATCCGGCCGGCATGGCGCGGACCATGGCCGGGGACGGGCCGTGATCTCCGGCGATCAGACGATGGCGGCCCGGAGCAACCTGGCCGTCTCGGACGGGGTCTTGCCGACCTTGACGCCGACCGCTTCCAGTGCCTCCTTCTTGGCCTGCGCGGTGCCGGCCGAGCCGGACACGATGGCGCCGGCGTGGCCCATCGTCTTGCCCTCGGGGGCGGTGAACCCGGCCACGTACCCGACGACCGGCTTGCTCACGTTGTCGGCGATGAACGCGGCCGCGCGTTCCTCCGCGTCCCCGCCGATCTCGCCGATCATCACGATCGCCTCGGTCTCCGGGTCGGTCTCGAACGCGGCCAGCGCATCGATGTGGGTGGTCCCGATGATCGGATCACCACCGATGCCGATGGCCGTGGAGAACCCCAGATCCCGCAACTCGTACATCATCTGGTAGGTCAGGGTGCCCGACTTGGACACCAGGCCGACCTTGCCCGGGCCGGTGATGTTCGCCGGGATGATGCCCGCGTTGGACTTGCCGGGGCTGATGATGCCCGGACAGTTCGGCCCGATGATCCTGGTTTTGTTGCCGGTCGCCACCGCATGCGCCCACGCCTTCGCCGAGTCGTGCACCGGCACCCCCTCGGTGATCACCACGGCCAGCCCGATCTGCGCGTCGAT
>DATDBV010000746.1:0-3929 GCA_036524715.1 Nakamurella sp.
CCTGGACGCCTCCGTCGTCTACGACCCGCCGAACCTGACCTACCCGTTCGGCGCGTACATCTGCGTCACCGACGTCGACCCGGGCACCGGCCAGGTCAAGGTCCGCCGGTTCATCGCCGTCGACGACTGCGGGCCGCGGATCAACCCGATGATCGTCGAGGGGCAAATCCACGGCGGCCTGGCCGACGGCATCGGGATGGCGCTGATGCAGCTGATCGCGTTCGACGAGGACGGCAACTGCGTGGGCGGGTCATTCATGGACTACCTGCTGCCCACGGCGCTGGAGTGCCCGAGCTGGGAGTTGGGCGAGACGGTCACCCCGTCGCCGCACCACCCGCTGGGCCTCAAGGGGGTCGGCGAGTCGGCGACGGTCGGTTCCCCGCCCGCGGTCGTCAACTCGGTCATGGACGCCCTCGCGCCGTTCGGGGTGCGGCACGCGGACATGCCGCTGACGCCGGCCAACGTGTGGATGGCCATGCAGGGCACCCCGGTTCGCACCGACCTCGCGGTCACCTGAGCCGGCGATGAGTCGATCGGATCTGGACGAACGCGCCGCGCAACTGCGCGCGGCCGGCGAGCCGTTCGTCCGGGCGCGGGTGGTGCTGGCCCACAAGCCGACGTCGGCGAAGCCCGGCGACGAGGCGATCGTGCACGTCGACGGGTCGATCGAGGGGTTCGTCGGCGGCACCTGCGCGGAATCGACGGTGCGAACACAGAGCCTGCGGCTGCTCACCCCCGCCCAGGGCGCCCCGGAACCGTTGCTGCTGCGCATCCGCCCCGACGCCGCCCCCGGCGCGACCGCAGATCAGGGCGGCACGCTGACCGTGCACAACCCGTGCCTGTCCGGCGGAGCGCTGGAGATCTTCCTCGATCCGGTCGTGCCGCCGCCACTGGTGCTCGTGCACGGCGACGGCCCGGTGGCCGCGGCGATCAGTCGGGTCACCGAGGCGGCCGGCTACCGGTGCGGGACGGCCGAATCGGTGGTCGGCGCGGACGCGGTCGTGGTCGCCTCCCACGGCCGGGACGAGTTGGCGGTGCTGTGCGCGGCCATCGAGGCGGGCGTGCCGTACGTGGGACTGGTCGCCAGCACCCGGCGCGGAGCGGCCGTGCTGGCCGAGATCGCCGCCGACCGGCCCGATCTCGCTCCCGACCTGCACGGAGTGGACACTCCGGCCGGCTTGGACCTCGGCGCCCGCACCGCCGGGGAGATCGCGATCTCCATCCTCGCCTCGATCGTGCGCACCCGGGCGACCACCACGGCCCCGCCCCACCCCGGCCCGGCCCACCCCGCGCGGATCGACTACGGCGGCGCGGATCATCTCCCGCCGGATGTGCCTGGTGTGCATGAAGTCAACGACGTCAGCCGCGCGAGCGGAGATGATCCGCGCGGAACGGCGGTCGACCCGGTGTGCGGGATGACCGTGGCTACGGTGTCTGCAAGCCTGCACATCGATCACGACGGCCGGACGGTCTGGTTCTGCGGGCCGGGCTGTCGACGGGCATTCCAGTCGGACCCCGCTCGGCAACCCGGCTCCTACGTCGCCGGATTGTCTGCGCCCGGTCCTGCTGTGTTGAATGGCGGCCTCGCAAGCTCGGCCGACTCGGTACCCTGAGTCGTGACCGCCCCGGCCGACCTGACCGACCTGCTGCCGGACGTCCGCGCGCTGAGCGGGCTGCTGGGCCGGACCGGCTACCTCACCGACGACGGCCTGGCCACCGCCCTGTTCTGCGCCGCCCGGCTCGGCCAGCCGCTGTTGTTGGAGGGCGAGGCCGGGGTCGGCAAGACCTCCGCCGCGCTCGCTTTGGCCGCCGCCCTGGACACTCGGCTGATCCGGATGCAGTGTTACGAGGGCATCGACATCGCCGAAGCCGTGTACGAGTGGAACTACCCGCGCCAACTGCTGGCCATCCGGGTCGCCGAGGCCGAGGGCGACCAGATCGCCACGGCCGACCTGTTCCACCGTGACTTCCTGATCGACCGCCCGCTGCTTGAGGCCCTGGCCCATGCCGGGCCGCGGCCGGCCGTCCTGCTGATCGACGAGATCGACCGGGCCGATGAGCATTTCGAGGCGTACCTGCTGGAGATGCTGGCCGAGCGCTCGGTCACCGTCCCCGAACTGGGCACCCTGCACGCCACCGTGCCGCCGATCTGCGTCCTGACCTCCAACCGCACCCGCGACGTGCACGACGCCCTCAAACGCCGGTGTCTCTACCACTGGATCGAGCACCCGGACGTGGCCCGCGTCGTCGCCATCGTGCGGTCCCGGGTCCCGGGCGTCAGCGAGGCGCTGGCCGTGGCGGCCGCCGCGGCGGCGGCCAAGCTGCGAACCCTCGACCTGCAGAAGCCGCCCGGCACCGCCGAGGTCATCGACTGGCTGCGGGCGTTGCGGGTGCTCGGCCGCGACGTCCTGGACGACACCGCCCTCGCCGCCACCCTGGGGTCGGTGCTCAAGTACAAGGAGGACCAGGAGGTGGCGGTGGCCGCCGGGCTGGCCTGGGTCGCCGGTGCCTGACCCGCGGCCGGACCTCGCGACAGTAGGCGCCGAGTTCGCCCAACGGCTCGCCGCCAACGGTGTTCCGGTCCCGGTACACCGCACCGTCTGGTGGACCCGCGCGGTGATGGCCGCCGGCCCCACCACCGTCGACGAGCTCTACTGGCTGTCCCGGGCGACCCTGATCGACCGGAACGAAAACCTGCCGTTGTTCGACGCGGTCTTCGCCGTCGTCTTCGGGACGGCGACACAGTCCGACGATCCGGCCGAGTTCCGCGGGGACCGCGGCGCGCCGCTGCCGGGCACCACCGCCGGGTCCCCGCGGGCATCGGACGGTACGACGCCGCCGGACGGTCCGGACCGCGAGCAGTCCGGCCCGCAGACGGTCGGCGACGACGGCGCAGACGGGGCTGACGATGGCGCTCCGGGCGTGGCCGCCGTCGCGTCGGAGATCGAGTTGCTGCTGACCAAGGACTTCGCCCAGTGCGACGACACCGAACTCACCGAACTCAACTGGATCGTCGATCGGATGCGGGTCGTCGCCCCCACGCGACCGGCCCGCTGGGAACCGACGCTGGGTGCCGGCCGGTCCGTCGACCTCCGGCGGACCCTGCGCCGGGCCTGCCGCACCGGCGGCGACCCGGTGCGCTGGGTGCGTCGGCGGCGGCGCGAACTACCCCGCCGGATCGTGTTGCTCGCCGACGTGTCCGGGTCGATGCAGTCGTACGCCCGGGTCTACCTACGGGTGCTGCAGGGCGCGGTGCTGGGCGCCCGCGCGCACGCCTACCTGTTCGCGACCCGACTGCATCCGGTCACTCGGGCGTTGGCGCGCGGATCAAGGGAGACGGGGATCACCCGAGCGATGGCCCAGTCGCCCGACGCGTCCGGCGGCACCCGGATCGGCGCCGCGATCAAGGAGTTCCTGGACACCGACGGTCGGCGTGGTCTGGCCCGTGGCGCGGTGGTCGTCATCGTGTCCGACGGCTGGGAACGGGCCGACCCCGCGCACCTGGGCGAGCAGATGTCCCGGTTGCACCGGCTGGCGCACAGGGTGATCTGGGTGAACCCGCGGAAGGCGGCTCCCGGCTTCGCCCCGCTGGCCGGTGGGATGGCGGCCGCGCTGCCGCACGTCGACGCGTTCATCGAGGGGCACTCGGCCAGAGCCGTTCAGGGACTGCTCGACGCGATCGCCGACCCCGCGCCCCGCCCGTGAAGCACCGGCAGGCTCCACGGTCAGCTGATCAAATCCGGGTTTGCGCGCCTGACACCCGCGGTGCGGCGCGGGATTGATCAGCGAAGCAGCCAACCTGGCTCGACCCCGGCACGCTCCGCTGATCAAAACCGGGTTTGCGCGCCCGACACCCCCGGTGCGACGCGGGTTTGATCAGCGAAGCAGGCAACCTCCGGCGCGACCCCGGCGCGCTCCGCTGATCAAGT
>DATDBV010000747.1:0-2945 GCA_036524715.1 Nakamurella sp.
GGCCATCCCGTCGGGTATGCGGTCAGGATCCTCGTGCGCGAGGACGCGGTCCACCGCCCACACCAGGTAGTCGTGCATCGCGGCGCGAAAGGCCGGGTGGTCGGGCAGTCCGGCATCGTCCATCGCCAGGTCGAAGCACCCGACGAACCGACGTCCCAGGTCTGACATGTCGCCGTTGCCGGAATGCATGCGCAGCAAAGACGTCTCGGTGCCGCAATCGTCGGAGTAGGTCGGCGGTCCGCCCATCACCTGCGCCCAGTAGGCGGCCAGCCGTTCCACGTGCCGCGGATGCTGGTCCGGATGGGAGAACGGGTGGTTCAACTCCGGGTCGGCCAGGCACCGCCGGTGATGCGCCTGGGCCAGCGCCAGGAACGCGGGCTCCCCGCCGGCGAAGTCGAACAGGCTCGGTCGCATACGTTCATCATCCTCATCGACATCCTCATCGACGGACACCCCACGGTCGGTGATCGAATTGCGCTTTTCGCCCAGAGGTACACACTTAAGGACCAATGGTCACCGCCAGGGAGGGCTGCCATGGCTACCCAACGTCGTCAATCGTGCATCCGTCGCGTCCTCTCGGTCGTGGGGGTCACCGTCGCTCTGGTGCTCGGCGGCTCGGCCGCCGCCTGGGCGCAGACCCCGGCCGAGCGGGCCACCTACCTGCAGTACACCGCGTCCATGACCGAGTTCCTCGCCGCCACCGGTGAGGCGCCGTTCGACTGGGGGTCGGACGGCTGCACGACCCCGAACGTGAAGGATCTGGTGAAGTGGAACCAGACCTTCGAGAATGCGTGTCGGCGCCACGACTTCGGCTATGGCAATTTCGGCAAGGGCGGAGTCGTGGAGGCGAACCCACTCAACGAGACCGTGCGGGCCGGCATTGACGGCAAGTTCCGACAGGACATGCAGGACGCCTGCCGGACGATGTCGCTGAGCAAGCGCCTGCAGTGCCTTGCGGTGGCATCGGCCTACTACAACGTGGTGCGCAGCGTCGGCAAGTACGCGTTCTACAGCTGACCGGCACCCGTCGAGGTACTGGACCAGAGTCGGCCGAGCGTGCGGGGCCGATGCGTTCCTAGCCGCCCAAAGCCGCTCGGGCGAAGGCGATTGCGGTGGGCGAGAGGGGCGGGTCCGCGGGTGGCCAGCCGTCTTTGTCCGGGAGCACCGCGGTGTGAATCAGGACCGCCGCCGTCGGCGATCCGATGCTCAGCACCCGACGGTCCGGGATCGGCTCTCCGGAGCCATCGCGCCACCCGGCGGCGGCCAGGCCTGCGGCGATGATCGCCGTCCGCTGCTCCCGCCCGGCGCCCGCTCCGATGGCGAGCAGCAGGAGTATGCCGGCGTGCTCCGCGCACACGCGCTCCTCCCCGCGAGATGGGCCACCGAGTGGGAGAGCGCCGGCGATGTGCGTCCAGAGCGCATCGGGATCCCGGCGGGCACGGGCGCCCGCCTTGGTGAGCACGAGCCGACCGCGAGTCTTACGGATCAGGCCGATGCCTTGCGCCGACTCGCGGAACACCAGCACCGGGACGGCGTTGACTTCGCGGTTGTTCTTCCCCCAGAAGGCGTCCAGACTCAACTCGGCCGCCAGCTCCTCGACATGCGCGGGCGGCAGGTAGCCGGCCTGGGTCAGCGCGATCCCGTCGTCCCCGACCCGGTCGAGCAGCCGCGAGTAGGCCAGGACCGCCGCGGTGCGCTCCGCCGCGGACACCACGGGCGCCGGCTCGGCGAGCGACTGCAGCGCCTCGACGACCAGCGCCGGCACGCCGAATCTCATCGTGCCCAGGAGTTCGCCGAGCGGGGACACCGGATCGACGGCGGGCAGACCCACGCCCTTGCCGCCGACCAGAGCCGCGTCCACCGCTTCGACGTCGAACGCCGCGGGGTCGAAGGGCCGGCCGATCCAGGTGATCATCTCGTCGCGTTCGGGACCGGGCGGGCCGGCGAGAATCTCGACGAGGTGCTGGTAGCCGCCGATCCCGCCGCTGTCCTCGGGCGGGCACGCATTCGCGCCGGCCAGGCACCGGATCGGCGCGGCCTCCGGGTTGTGGGGTCGGACCTGTTCGAGGACGAGGCGATGCTCCCAGCTGTCGCCGAAGTCGTACTCGTACCAGAGGCAATCGCCAGGCTCGGCCAGAACCTCGTCGAGCCGGACCCGGGTCTCGTCGATCCCGACCATTCCCTCGTCGATCGACGACGGCATGAGGTAGCGCTCGGGGTTGGCGCCGTACAGGGCGTCGCCGCTGGCGAACTGGTGCAGGTGACTGTTCGTCCACCCCATCGCCACCTGCAGGACGTCGTGCAACCGGTCCAGGGTGAGATCGCTCGGCACCTCGATCAGCCGCCAGACGGCCGGCTCGACATGCTCGAGTTCGACGCGCACGCGGTACGTGACGGTCTCATCGCGTCGGGATCGGCGTCGCGATTCCGGAACGGCCCGAAGGTGTCCGCCGACGCGGCGGGGCAAGGACTGCGGCACGGACGCAGGTTACCCGGGACGCGCGGGTCAGCTCCCTGTGGAGCGCGGGTGCCGGGTGCCGGATGCTGGATGGTCGGGGGCCCGGACGGGTCGTCGCAACCCGGGCGCGCGTACGGATGCGGGGACAATCCGCGCGCGGGACAGGTGGTGCGCGCAGTCGACGGTGGGGTCGCAGCCGAGCGTTCGCGGGGGTGCGGGGATCCGCCGCGGGTTTCCCGAGTGCTTGCGCCGTTTGGGGATCCGGATAGGCGGACGCCCAGGTATGACTGTGTCATGCCGGACCAGCGCCCGGAAAACCGCGTCGGTGGCCGGCGTCCGGCCCGGTCGGCGCGACCGCGGTCAACGCCGTCGGCTCCGACGCCGGTGGCCCACCGGGTGGGCGGCGCCGGCGTGCGGTGACGCGTTCGCAGCGGGATCGCCGCTGCGGGGTTCGACGGGCTGCGGGTCGACACCGGCGTCCTTGCGG
>DATDBV010000748.1:0-21490 GCA_036524715.1 Nakamurella sp.
TCTGGCCTTGACCCCAGCCGGCCTGGGTCGGGTACCCGGCCGCGGGATCGGCCGGCATCTGCCCGGTCGTCTCGGCCGAACCCGGCGTCTTGGCTTTGCGGAACTTCCCGGCGAGCTTGGGATACCGCAGCCAGGGGAAGAGCGAATTTCCCTTGCGGACCAGCCAACTCTGGATCAGGCCGACCACGAGCACCACCGTGACCACGGTGAAGCCGATCGTGTAGACGCTGTCGTGGCCGAAGGTCCACACTCCGCCGATCAGCAGGCCGACGACTCCGCCGGACACCCAGGACAGCTGCAGGGCGGTCTCGCTCACCCCGAATGCCGAGGCCCGGCTCGCCTCGGGCAGTTCGTGCTGGATCACCGAGTCCAGGCACACCTTGGACAGCGCCGACGCGGTGGAACCGATCAGCCCCACGATCGCCGCGGTGATCAACCCGGGGATGAGGGCGGCGATCAGCGTGGTGAGCGCGACCGCGGCCAGCGAGCCGATGGACACCAGATCCGGTTTGCTCAACGGCATCCGCGCGCCGATCGCGTTCCCCAGGAACCCGCCGAGGCCGGCCGCGACGCCGACCACGCCGAGCAGCAGCAGCTGGGTGAAGGCGCTCGACTCCGCGTATTCGCTCTTGATCACGAACGCCACGAACAGGGCCAGGAAGCCGGTCTCCACCCGGATGCTGCTGTTGGCCCACAGCGTCGTGGTGACGGCCAGCGGGAACGCCCGGCGGGTCCGCGCGCGGACGCCGTCGACCGGCACTTCGCCCTCCGTGGACTCCACCCAGGCCGGGATGCGCAGGCAGAGCCAACCGCCGACGACGGCCAGGATCGCGGTGAAGATCAGCGCTCCCGTGCTGCCGAACGCCCAGGACAGGGCGGCCGCCAACGCGCCGGCGACGCCCCCCGCCATCAGGCCGAACACCGTCAGCCGGGAGTTGGTCTTGACCAGGGTGATGTCCGGCGGCAGGACCCGTGGGGTGACCGCCGCCTTCAGCACCCCGAACGACTTGGACAGCACCAGCATCCCCAGGGCACATGGATAGAGCACCCAGGAGTCGAAGTTGACCGCCATCACGATCGCGAGGACCGCGCGGGCGAAGCTCGAGGCCGCCAAGGCGATCCGCCGGCCGTGCTGCAGCCTGTCCAGGGCCGGGCCGATCAACGGGGCGATCACCGCGAAGGGCGCCACGGTGATCAGCAGGTAGAGCAGCACCTTGCCGCTGGACTCGGCCTTGGCCGCGGCGAAGAACAGGGTGTTGGCCAGGGCGACGGCGAGCGCCGCGTCCACGGCGTAGTTGCCCATGACGGCATAGGTCAGCGAGGTCAACCCCGATCGGTCGGCCCCGTCCGCGGTGGCCGCCCGGTGGAAGATCTGCACCCCCTTGGTCGTCAGCTCCCGGCTACGGAACGCCGCGACCCTGGTCACCGTCAGCTTCTTGGGGCCGGTCCGCCCGCGGCCGCGCCGTGGGTCCTTGACCGGGCCCCCGACGTCGGGCGGCTGCCCCCCGCCCCCCGGCTGCCCCGGGCTCCGCGAGTGGGTCTGGCCTCCCGGGTGGCCCGGGCCGGCTGGGTTTCGCGCACCGCCGGGCGGCGCCGCGAGCGGCTCCTGATACGGCGGAAGATGGCTGCCCCGGGGGCTCGGTTGGTACCGGGGTGGCTCGACCGGCGGGGGACCCCAGCCGGTGCCCGATCCGGTGGGCGGGGGACCGGCCGGTCCGCCCGTTGCCGGCGGCTCGTCCGGGGGCTGGCTCGGAGGCGGGTACGGATAGGGGTAGGCACCGGGGTTCGGTCGCCGGGGGAGCTGCGTGGTCGGCTGCTCGCCGGTGGCTCCGGACCGGTCCTGGTGCGGTTCTTCCGCCCACTGATCGGGCGTGGAAGCGGACGCTTCCCGCCGTGGATCGGGGTCGGATCGGGGCACTCATCCATCCTGCCGCATCCCTGTGACAGTGAATGGCGCGCCGGGCCAGCTGTACCGGCTTGTCCCGGTGGATCGCTGCCGCGCGGGATGGTCACCACCGCCCTGACCTCTGTCTTGTCTGGTGCGGCGTTCGGATGACCCCGCCCCGGCCCGTCGCAACTTCACCCGGGCAAAGCCAACCCCATCGACCGAGCGTCGGGATCCCTCACTTGAGTTCAGTTGCCGGAGTCGAGCCGGGAACGGGGTCGGGCTGGCCGACGCCTCCGATCCCGGTGTCTCGGTTCAGCCTCGAACCCCCCGGCCGCTGTAGAGACGCCAGACCGCTCCTTCCTTACGGTGGTGGCCCGGCCACACGGGGTGCCATCACCCCACCGCTGGGGCGTCAGCGACAGACTCAGTGGTCGTTGACGGGCTTCAGCTGTGCCACCAGGATGACGGACGCAACGGCCCCAGCAAGAGCAAGACCGCGGGCAAGGTAGATCGCTACCGCTGCGCGCCGACCGCGTTCGAGAGGCAACTGCCGGTTCCTCATGACTCAACCCGCCACCTCCCGGAGTGCTGCCTTGCTCGCTGAGAGTAGGTCACAGCCGGCGTCGTCCGCGTCGTATCCAAAGGCCGGTGGCTTCGACCCGCTTGGGTACCGGCTTCACATCGCGCGGCGTTCCGGCCAAAGCGGTGCTGGGTCGGCGAGGCCTGCGTTCTGGAGAGACCGATGTGACCCATGATCGGATACCGGTCCTCACCGTCATCACCCCGGCTTCCCGTCTCCTGGCCGACGGTGCCCCCTACGCCAAGTCGGCCTTCGTGTGGGGGGTCAGGTTCTTGGCGACCTGCTCGCTGGGTTCGCTCGCCACCAGCCAGACCGGGGTGGACCAATCGATCTCCCACCGTGGACATGTTGGTGGATGTGCGTGGCTCGAGCCCGGCCGACGGGCGCGGTCCCGCCGAACGCTCGGAGTGCGGCATCATGGCCGATGTGAGCTTTGTGGTAGCCGAAGAAGTGGTCGATGACGAAGTGGTCAACGATGAAGTGGCGGCCGAGTCGGCGCGGCCGAGCGCGGCCGTCCTCTCCGACGAGCTGATCGACATCGCCCGCGCCGCCGCCGTTGAGGAGGCGGGCGCGGCCGGCGTCGGCGACTACCTCGGGGCGCGGTCCGAGGACGTCGTCGCGACCAGCGCCGCCTTCGCCGCCACCGACCGGGGTTACCGCGGCTGGCACTGGCTGGTGACGATCGCGGTGGTCGATCCGGAACACCCGACGATCAGCGAGGTCGTGCTGCTGCCGGGCGAGGGGGCCCTGCTCGCGCCGGCCTGGGTGCCGTGGGACCGGCGGGTCCGGGCCGGCGACCTCGGCGTCGGGGATCTGCTGCCCACCCCGCCCGACGACGCCCGGCTGGTGCCGGGCTACCTCGACTCGGACGACCCGGCCGTCCGCGAGGTCGACTACGAGTTCGGCTTCGGCCGGGTCCGCGTACTCGGCCAGGAGGGTCGGGACGAGGCCGCCGCCCGCTGGCACGACGGTCCCTTCGGCCCGGCCGCGCCGATGGCCCAGCAGGCCCCGGCGGTCTGCGCATCCTGCGGTTTCTACATTCGCCTGGAGGGACTGCTGGGCCAGGCGTTCGGGGCTTGCACGAACGAGTTCTCGCCGGCCGACGGCCGGGTGGTCGACATCGCCTATGGATGTGGTGCCCATTCGGAGACCGTCGTGGACGCGCCCTTGATTTCCGCGACGACGGCTGCGGTGATGGACGAGATGACGCTCGACGTGCACCACCGGCCGGCGGCGGTCGGCGGGGACACCGAACCAGTGGTCGAAGTCGACGCGGCCGAAGCAGAGTTCGAGGCCGTGGTGGCGCAAGCCGTTGGAGCCGATCCCGCGGTCGAGGTGGCCAGGTTCGACACCGGTGAGCCCGCGGTCGAGGCCACGGCGCGGGAATCCGACCCAGCAGTCGATGTGACGGGCACCGAGACCGAGGTAGCCGTGTCCGAGACCGCGGCGCAGGCAGCAGAATCAGAACCTGATGCCGACGTTGCCGGGGCCGTGGATGTTGCCGAAAGCAGCCTCGAGGTGGTCGAGTCCGGCGAACCCGGTCCCGTGATCGACCCGGTCGCACCCACAGCCGACAGCGAGCCGTCGGGATCGGTCGAGTCCCCGGACACTCCGGCGGCCGAACCATCCGCGGCCGGCTCCTGACTGCCGCTCGGTGACCGCACTCGACCCTCTCGGGTCAGCCGACCCTCTCGGGTCAGCCGACCCCTTCGGCACCGCCGACCCCTTCGGGACAGCCGACCTGCGCCGGGTGGTGCTCGACGCCTGGGCCGCGTCGCCGGCCCGGTTCCGCGAGGACGCCAACGCCGAGGACCTGCTGGCCGCCGGCGGGTACGCGGGCCGCGCGCTGGTCGAACTGGCCGCCAACGGCGTCGACGCCGCTCGCGCCGAATCGGCGCCGGCCCGGCTGCGGATCCGGTTGATCGACGGCGAGCTCCGGGTGGCCAACACCGGTGCCCCGCTGACCGCCGCGGGCGTGGCCGGGCTCGCGTCGCTGCGGGCGTCGGCGAAGCGTGACACCACCGGGTCGGTCGGCTTCTTCGGCGTGGGTTTCACCGCGGTGCTGGGCTGGACTTCCGCGCCGCGCGTGGTGTCGACGACCGGCGGCATCCGGTTCGACGCCGTGGCCACCCGGGCGGCGGTGCAAGGCCTGTCCGCCCAGGTGGACGAGGAACTCGACCGGCGCGAGGGCCACGTGCCGGTGCTGCGCCTGCCGTGGCCGGCCGAACCCGCCGAGGAGCCGCCGCCGCCCGGCTTCTCGACCGAGGTTCGGCTGCCGCTGACCGCTGCCGCGCTGGCCGAGGCGACCGCATTGCTGACGGATCCGGACGGCGTCGAGGACCTGCTGTGGGCGCTACCCGAGCTGGCCGAGATCGACCTGCCGGACCGGATCGTCCGCCAGCACGCAAAGCACGACGGGACCGTCGTCGTCCAGGACGGCGACCGCGCGAGTACCTACCGGGTGATCACCCGCTCCGGCGACCTGCCCGCCGACCTGCTGGCAGGCCGGCCGGTGGAGCAACGTGGCCGCACCCGCTGGACGGTGAGCTGGATCCAGCCCCTGGACGCCGACCCCGTCGACGTCCTCGGCGACGCCGGAGCACGCAGGCACACGGTCGGCGCGCCGACCCCGACCGACGAGCCACTGAGCCTGCCGGCCCGGTTGGTTGCCACGCTGCCGGTGGACGACACCCGTCGCCGGCTGGCCCCGGGGCCGCTGTGCGACTACCTGCTCGACCGGGCCGCCGACGCCTATCTCGAGCTGGTGCTGGCCGCGGATCCGGCGGATCGGTGGCGCCTGCTGCCGACCACCGGCTTCCCGGCCGGCCCCGTCGACGGCGACCTGCGAGCCGCGATCAGCCGGCGGGTCGCGGCGACCCCGCTGCTGCGTACCGCGGTCGGGGACTGGGTCACCCCCGGCGGTGCCTGCTCGCTGCCCGGCGTGGATGCCGAGGGCGCGGCGGCCATCGGCCAGGCGGTCCCGGAACTGCTGCCGCCGATCCCGCCGGCGGCCCTGGCCGTGCTGCGTCCACTCGGCACGTCCACGCTCGGCTGGTCGCAGGTCAGCGCCGCGCTGGCCGGCCTGGACCGGCCGCCCGCGTTCTGGTCCGGGATCTACCGGGCCGCCGCGGACGCCGATCCCCGACCGCGCCCGGACGACCTGGCCGACATCCCGGTCCCGCTGGTCGGCGGACGCCGCGCGGTCGGCGCCCGCGGTTGCCTGCTGCCCACCGGGCGGACCGACGGCATCGGGACCGGCGGCATCGACGGCGACGGCATCGACGGCGATCTGGCCCGCCGGATCGGTGACGTCGTGCCCGATCTGCGGGTGATCCATCCGGAGGCGGTGCACCCGCTGCTGCACCGGCTCGGCGCCACCCCGGCGGAACCGACGGCAGTCCTGGCCGACCCTGCGCTGGCCGACCGGCTGGGAACGCTGCGGCGCGAGCTGGAGGACATCGACGTCGACGCGGACGAGGTGCGGTCGGTCGCCGGCGTCGTCCTGGATCTGCTCGCCGCGGGCGGTGACCCCACCCCCGGTGTGCTGGCCGACCTGGTGCTGACCGACGAGGACGGCAATCCGTGGCCGGCGGCGGAGCTGTTGGTGCCCGGAGCGGCGCTCGCGGCCCTGCTCGATCCCGAGGTCGACCGGGTGGTCGTCGAGTCGAACTGGTTGGACGTGTACGGCGCCGACCTGCTGGTCCGGGCCGGGGTCAGAGACGCCTTCCCGGTCGTCACCGTCGCCGACCCCGTGCCGGACGTGCTCGCCGACCGGCTGCCCGACCTGGACGAGTGGGCCGAGGTCGGGCGGGCCGACGGACCGTTCCTCGCGCTGGCCGATCTCGACCTGGTCGACGAGTCCGGCTGGCCGAAGGCGTTGGAGTTGATCGGGCGCGACCCCCGCGCCCGGGAATGCCTGGTGCCGACGGCGGCCGGACCGTCCTACAGCGGCTGGTGGATCGGCCGGCACGCGTTGATCGGGGGCCATCCGCCCGGGCACTGGCGGCTGCCGGCCGCCGGTGAGCTGGCCGACCTGTACGACCCGCTGCCGATCGACCTGGACGCCGGCCTGGCCCGCTGGATCGGGGTGCGTACCGACCTGACCTCCGCGGCCGCCGACCATCCCACCGACCTGCTGGAACGGCTCGCCGATCCCGGCCGGACGATCGCGCCGGCCCGGGTGCCCCGGCTGACCGCGGCGGTGGTCGCCGCGTCGGCCGGCGCCGTCGACGTCGACCTGCCGGACGGGGTGCGCACGCTGACCGGCGCGGTGGTCGACGCGGAGTCGGCATCGGTGCTCGACGAACCCTGGTGGGCGCAGGTCGAGGCTCCCGACCGGCTGGTCCCGGGCGGCGCCGATCCCGAGGCGGTCGCCGGGGTGCTCGACCTGCCGCTGGTCTCGACGCTCGGGCCCGGGTCGGTCGAGGCGTCCGGCAAGGCCCCGCCCGACGCGGATGCCCGGTGGGGCCGGGCGGCCGAGGCCGTCGGTCTCGAGTCCGAATCGGTGTCGCTGACGATCGCCGCCGCCCTGCGGGTGACGGTCGCCGATCACGACGGCGCGCCCGTGCGCTGGTGGTGCGCGGGCGGACGGTACTACTCGGACGGATCGAGCGAGGCGCTCGGTCGGATCGCCGCCTGGGCCGCCGGTCGTTGGTCGCTGCGCCATCTGGCGGTGGCGGCCGCGGCGCAGGACGGCGCGGCGCTGGCCGAGGCCGGCATCGACTGACCATGGTCAAACCCGGCGCTGACCAGCCCCACCACGAGCGCCCGAATTGCCCGACAAATCCGTTTTGGCAGCGCAGGCTCTGACTTTGCGCTGATCAAAAACCCATTTCCGGCGCTGTTTTGTCCGTTTCGGTGGGTTTTCGATCAGCGCAACCCGTCGGGCCTGCGGGGCCGTCAGAACGTCTCGTCCAGCGCCATCCGGTTGGCCGACCGCTTGCCGAGCCTCGCGGCGCGGCGCTGCCAGCCGTACAGCGACAGGCCCAGCAGGCCGGTGAGGAAGCCGGCCAGGCAGGTCCAGAGCCAGATCATCGCGTCGTTGCGCTGGAGCTCCGGAATGAAGAACAGCAGCACGACGAACGCGACCAGCCAGATCGCCGTGCCGGGCAGGGCGATGTGCCAGACGCCTGTCGTCACCGGCGGGAGCGACGGCGGCCGGTACGCGGCCTCGGGGCCAGTGGTCGGGTCGGGCGTCACCCCCAGAGCCTACGAGTCCGGGGACGCGCCCAACCCGGGTCGTTGTCCGAAAAATCCTGGTTGAGGTGTTCTGTGCGTTCGGTGGGATACGCTGGTGTGTGTGCCGGACGTCGATGCACTCGCCAGCGAGTTGCGCCTCGCCGTCCATCGAATGACCCGGCGCCTTCGCCAGCAGACACCCACCGAGGGCCTGACCCTGACCCAGCTGTCGGCGTTGAGCGTCATCTGGCGGGAGGGCCCGCTCACCGCCGGCGATCTCGCGGCCAAGGAGCAGGTGCGGCCGCCGTCGATCACCCGGGTGTTGACGGGACTGGAATCGCTCGGACTGATCCAGCGCAGTGAGAATCCGCGGGACGGACGGCAGGTGCTGGTGAATGTCACCGACGAGGGCGATCGGCGCCTGCGGGTGTACGTGCGGGCGCGCGAGTTGTGGTTGGAGCGCCAGCTGGCCGCGATGACGCCGGACGAGCGGGAGGTGCTGGCCAAGGCCAGCGTGCTGCTGGATCGGCTCGCCGCCCAGCAGGACGAGGCCGATGACCCCGACGGGCACGCCGGGGTTCGCGCGGCGGGCTGAGCCCGCTACATGTCCATGCCGCCGTTGACGCCCCACACCTGACCGGTGATGTAGCCGGAGGTGTCGGCGGCCAGGAAGTGCACCACCCTGGCGATCTCGTCGGGCCGGGCGAAGCGGCGCATCGGGATCTTGTCCTTGATCTGCTCGATGACCTTCTCCGGCACCGTCTCGATCATGTCGGTCTCCACGTAGCCGGGGGTGACCGTGTTGACCGTGATGCCGATCGGGTTGCCGTCCAGCCTGCCCGCCCTGTGCAGCATGAACGCCGCCTCCCGGGCCAACGTCTTGGTCAGCCCGAACAGGCCGGACTTGGAGGCCGCGTAGTTGGCCTGCCCGATGTTGCCGACCTCGCCGATGATCGACGAGACGTTGATGATCCGCCCGGTGCCGCGCTCCACCATCCCCTTGAGCGCCTCCTGGGACAGGAAGAACGCGCCAGACAGGTTGACCGCCAGCACCTTCTCCCAGTCCGAGTCGGTCAGGTTCAGCACGGTCTTGTCGATGGTGATGCCGGCGTTGTTGATCAGGATGTCCAGCGAGCCGTGCTCCTGCACGACCTCGCGGACCACCCGCCGGCAGTCGTCGCCGACCCCGATGTTGCCCTGGTGGATCGACCCATTGACCCCCTCGGCCCGGATCTGGGCCAGGAACTCCCGCGCGTGCTCGACGTCGCGCCCGTAGCCGGCGGCGACCGTTGCGCCCTGGTTGGCCAGGCTGCGGCTGATGGCCGCGCCGATCCCCCGGGTGCCGCCGGTCACCAGGGCCACCCGACCGGCCAGCTTGGAACCGAATCCGGCGGTGCCGGCGGCCTGCGGTGCGGCAGTCATAGCTCTTCATCCTTCGGCGGGGTGACTGATGCGATTTTCTGGGCCCGATTGTTTCCCAGACCGCCGGTGTCCGCTCTGCTACCGAATGTGACGTGGTCCGTCACGTTCGGATGTCAGCCGGTGTGCGAGCGCGTCCACCCTGGTTGCGGGAGGATGGGTCGGGTTCCGGGGACCGGAACTGTGTCAGTACGTACGTCAGGTATTTCGTCAGCGGCAAAGGAGCGCGGCATGCAGCCGTTCGTCATCAATCGCCATGATCGTTTGGTCTTCCCCTCCAACTTCATCCCCGACCTGGATTTCTCGGTCATCGCGACCGAGGAGCAGCTCGACCAGGTCATCCGCCGGGACTTCGAGACCAAGGCGCCGTCCGGCACCGAGATCGGCGAGCGGATCGCGGCCGGCAAGTACAAGGACCGCACCCACCTGATGCGGGACGTCGCGCTGAACCTGTTCTGGGTGAACCGGTTCGCGATGACCATGTACGAGAAGGTGCCGACCCGGTGGCGGGACGTGCCGCGCAGCCGCAGCAACGTGTTCCTGCCGGTCGTGGTGCCGTGGCAGGACAAGGAGCGCAAGGTCGGCGCGGTCGCGCAGGCGTGGGCCGATCTGCCCTCGGCCGGCGACGCCGAGACCGAGCAGCAGATCTGGGACACCCTGTTCGACATCTTCAGCAACCGGGTGCATCACGCCAGCGCGCTGGTGGCCGTGCAGCCGACGGTGGTCGAAGCGCTCGCCGATCCCGCCCAGCTGACCTGGGTGCTGGGCAACTACGACCCGGACTACCCCGCGTTCACCTTCGCCGACATCGTCGACGCCCAGGAGGACGTGGCCGAGCTCGAGGCGCTGCGCCGCTGGTCGATGGTGCTGCACAACCAGTACCTGTGGGATCGGTCCGCGGTGACGCTGAACGCGCTCGGTGACCTGCAGCCTGACGACGTCGTTGTCGTGCTCAAGCCCAAGAGCAGCGAGGTCGAACGCTTCCTGGACGGCGTGAAGGGCGCGCCTCGAGCCAACATCGGCCCACGGGTGGCCTCGTTCGCGCCGGAGATCGAGACGAAGCAGCCGATCCGGCCCTACCCGGCGATCGACATCCGCAAGCAGTTCAAGGTGCTGCCCAAGATCGAGTCGCTGGCCGTTGTCCGCGGCGAGATCCTCTGCTCCAACGATGATCTCATCCGGAACACGGCGTACTGTTGGTCGCCGATGACGGCCGACGAGATCAGCTACAAGACCGGCATCGAGACCCGCATGTACTCCAAGCGGGGCCTGGACGAGCTGTCCCTGGACGCGGCGAAGGCGGCGCTGAAGCGGGCGGGTCGGCAGCCGGAGGAGATCGGGGCGGTCGTCTTCTGTTCCTGCACCAACCCGCGGTCCATGCCGTCGATGGGCACCTGGTTGTCCGGCCAGTTGGGCATGCACCAGACCCACATGTCGGCCGACATCACCGCGGCCTGTGCCGGCCTGCCGTACGGCCTGTCCGAGTGCATCCGGCTGCTGCAGGAGGTTAACCGGCCGGTGCTGCTGGTCTGTGGGGAGAAGTTCTCCGACAAGATCGGCACCGTCCGGCCGTCCCGGATGATCTTCGGTGACGGGGCCGCGGCGTTCGTGCTGGCGCCGGCCGCCGAGGGTGAGGACACCGACATCGACCTGATGAACTCCTACGCCGGCGGCCCGGTCAGCCAGGTCAACTCGATCATCTGGCCGAACGCCGCGTTCGACAACAACATCACCGTGTTCGGCCCCGAGGTCAAGGCGCTGGCCGGCCGCTACCTGGCCCAGATGATCAACGAGCTGGAGCAGGAGGCCGATCCGCTGGGCGAGAAGCCGTCCGCCTGGGACACCGTCGAGCTGGTCGTGCCGCACCAGGCCAACAAGACGATGGTGATCCAGCTCGCCGAGAAGGCGGGCCTGTCGCCCGACCTGATCTACTTCGACATCGAGCGGGCCGGCAACACGTCGTCCGCGAGCATCCCGATCGCCATCGCCGACGCGGTGGCCGACGGGGTGATCAACAAGCCGACCAAGATCTTCGCCCCGGGCTTCGGCGCCGGGTCGGTGGGTGGCTACACGATCATGACCATCGACCCGTCCGTGGTCGTCAGCGCCACCGAGGACGTGCCGATCGTGCAGGCCCAGCCCTCGGAGCCCGGCGAGACCGGCTCGGAGTCCGCGGCCGCCGCCTTCGGCTGAGCCCGACCCGGCGCAACAGCGACGCGAAAGGCCCCGCACGGTCACCCCGTGCGGGGCCTTTCGCAGTGCGCAGGCGGTCATGCCCAGTGGCCGGGCCCGACTTCGCGCCACCCTTGCGCACGTCGCGCCGCCAATTGACGGCGCGACGCACGCATTCGCGGCGCGAAGCGGCCGCCGGTCGGCCGGTGACTACATGTCCAGGCCGCCGTTGACGTCGATGATGTGGCCGGTGACGAACGCGGCGTCGTCGGAACACAGGTAGGCCACGGCGCCGGCGATGTCCTCGGGCTGGCCGGCCCGGCCCAGCGGGTTCTCGGCCATCTTGGCCTGCGCGGCCTCGGGCATGGCCTTGGTCATCGCGGTCTCGATGAAGCCGGGCCGGATGCCGTTGACGGTGGTGCCGAAGCGGGCGAGTTCGGTCGCGCCGGACCGCACCAGGCCGACCACACCGGCCTTGGCGGCGATGTAGTTCATCTGGCCCAGGTTGCCCATCTTGGCCACCACGGAGGAGATCAGCACGACCCGGCCCGGGCCTTCGGTGCGCAGCCACGGGGCGGAGGCACGAAGGCCCTCGAAGACGCCGGTCAGGTTGACCTTGATGACCAGATCCCAGTCGTCGTCGGTCAGCTTGTGGAACATCTTGTCGCGGGTGATGCCGGCGTTGCCGATGTAGGTGTCCAGGCCACCCATCGCGTCGGCGGCCTGCTGCCAGGCCTCGCGCAGCTGGGCCCGATCGGTGACGTCACACTTGAAGCCGTATGCCGGGGTGCCGGTCTCCGCGGTGAGCTTCTCGGCCGTCTCCTTGGCGCCGGTCTCGTTCATGTCGAGCAGGCTGACGGAGATGCCCTCGCTGGCGAGCCGCTGGCCGATGACGGCGCCCAGGCCCTGGGCTCCGCCGGTGATGATCGCCTTGGACACGCTGTAATTCGCAGACACGTGCTTGATACCTGACTTTCTGGGTCGAAGGGTGAACGGCGGCCTGATGCAGATTCGCCAAGGCAGGCCTCGGCGACGAGCGCGGACCTGAGGATAGTGCCCGCACCCGTCCCGGGGCTCGGTGAACTGCTACTTACCGAAGACGTAGGTGCCGGGCGCGTCGCCCAGCGACGGATGGGTCTGGCTGCCGATCGGCGGCGGCGCGATCTGCTTCCCGGCCCGCTCGGAGATCCAGTTGGCCCAGTCCTCCCACCAGGTGATCGGCTTCATGGTCGCCGCGGCCAGCCACTCGTCCGGGTTCTCGGGCAGTTCGTCCAGGTCAGCGAACCAGTGCTTGGACTTGGGATTGGGCGGGTTGACGATGCCGGCGATGTGGCCTGAGTTGGACAGCACGAACCGGACGTTGCCGGTGGGGATCAGAGCGCCCTTGTAGGAGCTGCGCCACGGCGCGATGTGATCCTGCTCGGCGGCCAGGAAGTAGAGATCCTGGTCGACCGATTTCATGTTCAGCGTCTCACCGGCGATCTCCATCACACCGCGGGCCAGCTGATTCTTCAGATAGCAGGACCGCAGATAAAAGGCGTGCATGACGGCGGGCATGCGGGTGGAGTCGGCATTCCACGTCAGCAGGTCGAAGGCGGGCGGTTCCTCGCCCTTCATCCAGTTGTTGACGACGTAGTGCCAGATGAGGTCGTTGCCCCGCATCAGGTTGAACGTCTTGGCCATGTTGTCGGCCGGCAGGAAACCGGTCTGGTTCATCTGCTGCTCGAGCTTGGTGACGCTCACCTCGTCGGTGAACACGCCGAGCGCGCCCGGCTGGGAGAAGTCGGTCAGCGTGTTCAGGAAGGTCGCGTTGTTGATCCGGTCCTTGCCGATCGCGTCCAGGTAGGTCAGCGAGATCATGGTCAGGGTGCCGCCCAGACACAAACCCAGCAGGTTGCACTTCTCCCGCCCGGTGATCTCCTGGATGACGTCGAGGGCGGTGATCGGCCCGTCCAGCAGGTAGTCGTTCATGCCAACGGATCGCATGGACTCGTTCGGGTTCCGGTAGCTGATCAGGAACACCGTGTGCCCGTGGTCGACCGCCCACTGGACGAGGCTGCGGCCCGGCGAGAGATCCATGATGTAATACTTGTTGATCCACGGCGGGCTGAACAGCAACGGAATCTCGTACACCTGATCGGTGGTCGGGCTGTACTGGATCAGCTCCATCAGGTCGTTGCGGAACACGACCTTGCCCGGCGTGACGGCAAGGTTCTCGCCGACCTCGTACACGCCCTTGCGGTACTGCTGCGGCATGCCCTCATTCTCGGCCAGGTCCTGCAGGAAGTTCTGCGAGCCCTTGAGCACCGACAGGCCGCCGGTCTCGACGGCCCGCCGGACCGCGTCCGGGTTGGTGGCGAAGTTGTTGGTCGGCGCGACAGCGTCGACCATGGCCTGGGTGAGGAAGGCGACCTTGACCCGCAGCTCGTCGTCGATCGGCGCGCCCTCGACCAGTTCCTCCAGGGCCTGCTCCCACAGCTCGTACTCCTGGCGCAACAGCCAGAACGCGGCGTTGTCCTTCCAGGCGGGGTCGGCGAACCGCTTGTCCCTCTTCTCCTCGACCGGCCCGTCGACCTTGGCGCCGACGGCCCTCGCCCCGGCGGACGCCCAGGCCCGCAGGATCCCGGTGGTGTAGCGGGTGCCGACCTCCAGCGCCAGGTACGGCTCGGTGGCCAAAGCCATCGCCGTGCGGGTGAAGGCCGGGATGGCCGCCACGGCGTCCAGGCGGCCCAGCGGGGTGGTCGAGAAGTGATGCTCGGCCCGGTTGAGCACCTCGGAGATGCTGGCCCGCACCCGCTTGTCCAGTTCGTCCCACGGTGAGGCCTCGAGGGTGGGATCCGGCTTCGGCTTGGGCCCCACCTCGTCCCAGGACAGGTCCAGCGGCTTGGCATCCGCAGCGGTCATCAGGCATCTCCTCGGTCGGCGGTGGTGGAGAGGTGGTGGGTGGGGATCGGGTTCTCGGCGGCACCGAGCGCGTCGGGGCGGGCGTCGGGGGTGGTGCCCCCGTCCCGGCGGCCGCGGCGGCGGCGCTCCAGGGTTACCTGACGGAAGGCCAGGTAGGACTCCTCGAGCGCCTTGCGCTGCTGGCTGGTCAGATCGGGGTCGGAGCGGATCGCGCTGACCACGGGCGGCGGGTCGCTGTCCGGGCCGGGCTCAGGCGCCGGTGGGCGAAGCGAATCCGCCGACATCTGGAGCGAGTCGGCGATCGCGTTGAGCACCTGGTCGGACGGGTCCCGCAGCCCGCGCTCGATCTGCGACAGGTAGGGATTCGAGATGCCCGCCATGGCGGCGAGTTGCCTCATCGGCAGCGAGGCCATTTCCCGCTGCCGGCGAATCATCTCGCCGAGTGACATCGACTCGGACCACGAATGGTTCATCAATTCCAGCCTCGGCGCGGATCGACCAGAGCGTAGGTTGCCGCGCAGTCCAATGTGTGACTTTGGATTCACATCTGGGGGAAATCGGTCATCGAGTGCGGCGCCGGGCGAAATGTCGGAATGGCGAATGCGCCTCGATCGGCTGACCAGTTCGGCGGCGGCGCCGGGCCGGTGGTGCGCATCGCGGTCTCCTCACCACGAGGGGCGTCGACAGTGACTCCCGGTTAACCCTCGATTTGCAAGTTAGCAGCGAGGTTGCTAACCGGCTAACGAATCCGCCAATTATGTGATCACCGTCACACTTTGTGAGATCGGTCACTAGCGCCCGAACCGCCCAACCGGTCGCACGCTTGCCCTCCCGAACCCCGGAATCGCCCGCACCCCAACGCGTTCTGCCCGGCGATGGAAGGATCCCCGGCCGACCGGCACGATGAGGGACGTGAGCCCGGACCGAGTGAACAATGAGCACCACGCGGGCCTCCCGCGCGATGGTGGCCGCCGGGTCGCCGGCCGGCGCGGGGGACCCGGGTGAGCCCGCGCATCGACATCGACGACCCGGACGATCCGGCGCTGTCCGACTTCCGCGACCTGAAGCGGGCGGATCGGCGACCGGATCGGCCGGGCGGGCGTGGGCTGGTCATCGCCGAGGGCACGGTGGTGGTGCGCCGATTGCTCGCGTCGGCCTACCCGGTGCGAGCACTGCTCGGCGTCGCACGCAGGTACGACGAACTGGCCGACGATCTGGCAGGACTGGCGGCGCCGTACTACGTCGTCGACGCCGATTTTATGGCGACCGTCATCGGCTTTCATTTGAACCGCGGCGTGCTGGCCGCCGCCGATCGTGTTCCATTCCCGGCCGCCGCCGACCTGCTGCCGCAGGTGCGGTCGGTCGCCGTTCTGGAGGGCGTCGGCGACCACGAGAACCTTGGGTCGATCTTCCGCAACGCCGCCGGTCTGGGGGTCGGTGCGGTGCTGCTCGGCGAGGGTTGCGCCGACCCGCTGTACCGACGCAGCGTGCGGGTCTCGATGGGTACCGTGCTGCACGTGCCGTTCGCACCGTTGCCATGGCTGGACGAAGGGATGGACCTGTTGCACCGCAACGGATTCCAGGTCGTTGCGCTGAGTCCTGCCGGCGATTGCCGGCTCGCCGATCTGCCACCTTCGGGCCGGGTGGCGCTGCTCGTCGGGTCGGAGGGGCCCGGGCTGACCGAGGCGGCCCTGCAGGCGGCGGACCTGCGGGTGCGCATCCCGATGCACCGCGGCGTCGATTCGCTGAACGTGGCCACCGCCGCGGCCATCGCGTTCGCCGCGATCGGACCGCGCTGAACAATCCGGCTCCTACGTCGCCGAATTGTCTGCACCCGGTCCAACTGTGCTGGATGGCGGCCTCGCGAGCTCGGCGGACTGAACCGCGCTGAACAATCCGGCTCCGCCAGGTCTCCGGTGCTGGATGGCGGGCTCTCATTGGGCTCGGCCGACCGGCCGATCCAGCCACCGGCTGATCGGGCCGTGCGGCACACTTGGCCGGTGCACCCTCCGTCGACTTGTCCGAGTGACGTGATCCGGTGACCGACGAGCGCGACCCTGCGGTGGCCGACCAGGACCACCGGGCCCGGCTGCGCGTCGTGATCGACCCCGAAGCCGGTTCCGAGTCGGCGGTGACGGGGTTCACCGACGAGCCGGTCGACCAGAACGATCCTGATGACGATGAGCAGGCGCAGGACTGGGCCTGGGTCACCGAGTGGCGCGCGTCGGGCGAGCCGACGCCGTGGGCCACCGGACTCCCGTTGGCCGCCTTCGCGGCGGTGCTGGCCGGCGTCGCGATCTGGGTGCTGTCTGCAGGTCTGGTCGACCGTCCGGTGCTCGCCGTCGCGCTGAACCTGCTGGTGGCCGGCGGGCTGGTGCCCGCGATGTGGCTCTCCCGCGGGTTGCCGGTGTTGCGCTGGTTCGCCGGTGGCGCCGCCGTCGGGGTGATCGGCGGGTGGATCGCCGCGCTGATGATGCTCCGCGGGGGCTGATCAGTCGGCCGATATCCGCCGGCCGATATCCGCCACTGTGCGGATGTCTCGGAGTCGTCGCCGCGACAGGATCTGATCCGAGCCGCCCGAGACCCGGGCCGGCCGGATCGGACCGAGGAGCGTTCTTCAGATGACCCAATGGACCGCGGCAGGAGCCTTCAGCAAGGACGCCGGGACCGACTACGAGGCGCGGTGCGTCTTGGGCAAGGCGGCGTACGGCATCGGTGACGTCGGGCTGGTCCTGTCCACCCTCGACCGGATCGGCGACGAGGGTCCGCAGGCCTGGTTCGACCAGTGGTCGGCGACCGCGCAGGGATTGGCCGAGCGGGCGGTCGCAGCGGCGGCGTCCGGCCACCGGACGACGGCGAGTTGGGCGTACCTGGCCGCCGCCCAGTACTTTGCCACCGGCCTCGGCGCGCTCGACGGGCTGGCCGACCAGTCGGTGCTGACCCCGACCTTCGCGTCCCCAGTTGCGGTGTTGGGATGGCTACATCGACGCCTCCGACGGCGCCTTCGTGCGGGTCGAGGTGCGCCTGTACGTCTCGCCGCGCACTATGCAGTCGCACGTGTCGCACATCCTGGAGAAGACCGGCCTGCGCTCCCGGGTCGAGGTGGCCGCCGCCGCGCCGCGCTGAGCCTCGGCTGGCCCTGGCTTCGCTGATCAAACCCGCGCCGGCCGGGCATATCGCCGTCGGTGGCACGGATTTGATCAGCTGAGGGCACAGCGGCCGCACCAGCGGCGGTAGTCAGACCAGCGAGTCCCGCCAGGCCGCATGCAGTTCCGCGAACGCGCCGGATCCGGCCAGCAGCTGCTCCGGCGAGCCGTCCTCGACGATCCGGCCACCATCCAGCACCAGCACCCGGTCCGCGATCGCCACCGTGGACAGCCGGTGGGCGATGATCACCGCGGTCCGCCCGCGCAGCACCGTGCCCAGCGCCCGCTGCACCGCCCGCTCGGCCGGCAGGTCCAGCGACGCGGTGGCCTCGTCCAGGATCAGCACGGTCGGGTCGGCCAGGAACGCGCGGGCGAACGCCACCAGCTGTCGCTGACCCGCGGAGAGCCGCCCGCCGCGCTTGCGCACGTCGGTGTCGAATCCCTCGGGCAGCGACCGGATGAACTCGCCGGCCCCGATCGCGTCGGCGGCCGCCTCGATCTCCGCCTGCGTGGCCGTCGGCCGGCCGAGCGCGACGTTGTCCGCCACCGAACCCGAGAACAGGAACGACTCCTGCGTCACCATCACCACGCCCCGCCGCAGATCCACGACCGACAGCGTCGACACGTCGATGCCGTCGAGGGTGACCACCCCCGCGGTCGGGTCGTAGAACCGGGCCAGCAGCTTGGCCAGGGTGGACTTGCCGGCGCCGGTCGCGCCGACCACCGCCACCGTCTGCCCGGCCGGGATGGCCAGATCGAACGGCGCAAGCACCGGCACGTCCGGGGTGTAGGCGAACTCGACGCCGGCGAACCTGACATCGCCGGCGACCGGAGTCGGGAGCGGGCGCGGGTCGGCCGACTCGGGCACCCCTGGCCGCTCCTCCAGCAGCCCCGAGATCTTCTCCAATGCCGCGATGGCGGCCTGGTAGGCGTTGTAGAACATGGCCAGCTCGTCCAGCGGGTCGTACATGCGCCGCACGTACAGCAGGAAGGCGGCCAGCACCCCGACCGCGAGCGTCCCGTCGATCACCTGGACGGCGCCGAGCACCATGGTGGCGACCAGGCTCAGGTTGCCGAAAAGCCGCACTGTCGGGGTGTAGACGGCCAGCGCGATCAGCGCGTCCCCGTTCGCGCGGGCGTTCTGGTCGTTCAGGTCGCCGAAGATGGTCCGGTTGCGGGCCTCCCGCCGGAACGAGACGACCGCGCGGAGCCCGTTCATCGTCTCGGTGAACTGGACGATCACGGCGGCGATCAGTGTCCGTGTGCGCCGGTAGATCTTGCGGGAACGGTGCTGGAACCATCTGGTGGCCAACAGGATCGGGATGAACGCGGACAGCGCCACCAGGGCCAGGTCGACGTCCAGCACCAGCAGGGTGACGCTGATCGCGACCACCGACAGCACCCCGGAGATGAGTCCCTCCAACCCCTCGCCGGCCAGGTCGTCCAGCGAATCGAGGTCGCTGGTCATCCGCGAGATCACCCGACCCGAGGTGTATTTCTCATGGAAAGCCAGGCTCAGCGACTGGGAATGGGTGAAGACGCGGCCCCGCAGCTCCAGCAGCACCGCCTGGGTGACCCGGGCGGACAGCCGGACGAACAGGGCCTTGCCCACCGCATTGGTGATGCCCGCGCCCAGGTAGGCCAGGGTGGCCAGGACCAGCGGGCCGCCATCGCCCTTCTTCAGCGCGGGCACCGCGGCATCGATGCCGTAAGCGACGGCCAGCGGGCCGACCAGGTAGGCCAGTTCGCTGACCACGACGACGACGCCGGCGAGCAGCGCCCACCATCGATACGGCTGGATCAGCGAGCCGAGCAGCCGGCGCGAGCGCCCCTGCAGCTTGAGCCCGACGCTCATCGAGACCTGTTCGGTGTCCTCGGCGGCGACCCCGCGCCAGGCGTCATCGGCGTCCGGCTCGAGGTCGGGCAGGGGTGTGCTCGTCATCTCCTCACCTCCTTCCGGCTGGTCAACAGGTCGCGGTAGTCCGGGTTGGTGGCCAGCAGCTCCGCGTGAGTGCCGACGGTTGCGATCCGGCCGTCGGCCAGCAATGCCACCCGGTCGGCCAACAGCACGGTCGACGCTCGGTGCGCGATCACCAGCGCGGTCGTGCCGGCCAGCACCGATCGCAGCGCCTGCTCCACCCGCGACTCGGTGTGGATGTCCAATGCGGACAGCGGGTCGTCGAGCACCAGCACCTCCGGTCGCCCGACGACCGCCCGGGCCAGCGCCAGTCGCTGCCGCTGTCCGCCGGACAACGACAATCCCTGCTCCCCGATGCGGGTGTCCAACCCCCAGGGCAGCTCGGCGACGAAGTCGGCCTGGGCCAGGTTCAGGGCGGTCCAGACGTCCTCGTCGGTGCCGTCCGGTGAGCCGAGCAGCACGTTCTCCCGGACCGAGGCCGAGAACAGCGTCGGCTCCTCGAACGCCACCGCGATCCGCCGGCGCAGGTCGGCCAGCTCCAGGTCGCGGACGTCGGTGCCGTCCAGGGTGATCCGGCCGCCGGTGACGTCGTAGAGCCGGTTGACCAGCGCGGTGAGCGTGGTCTTGCCCGACCCGGTCACTCCGACCAGGGCGATCGTCTCGCCGGGACGCAGGTCCAGGTCGACGCCGCGCAGCAGGTCCGGCCGCTCGGCGGGAGTGTCCGCGAACCGGAACCGGACCGCCTCGAAACGCAGGTGCCCACGGCGAGGTGCGTCGGTGCGGACGGGGCGCTCCGGCGAGGTGATCGTCACCGGTGCGTTCATCACCTCGAAGTACCGCTGGGTCGCGCTGGCCGCATCGTTGGTCATCGCCAGCAGCCAGCCGATCGAGTCGATCGGCCAGCGCAGGCTCAGGGCCACTCCGAAGAACGCGACCAGGGTGCCCGGCGACATCGTCTCGGATGCGACCTGGCCGATGCCCAGGAACAGGGTGACGCCGAAGGCGAGCTCCGGAACGACGATCACCGACCCCCACAGCTTGGCCACCACGCGGCCCTTGGCCAGTTCGGTCGACCGCAGACCCGCGGCCTCACGGGCGAACCGCCGGGCGTAGTGCCCGCTGCGGCCGAACGCCTTGAGGATCCGGATGCCCAGCACCGACTCCTCGACCATGGTGGCCAGGTCGCCGACCTGGTCCTGGCTGCGGCGGGCCAACACCTGGTACCTGGACTCGTAGGTGAAGCAGAGCGCGACCAGCGGCCCTGCCATCAGCGCGATGACCAGGCCGAGCGGCCAGGACAGCACCAGCAGGATGCCCAGGCCGACGAGAAAGGTGGTCAGGTTGACGAACAGGAACACCAGCCCGAACGCCAGGAAACGCCGGATGGTGGCAAGGTCGGACACCGCGCGGGACATCAGCTGCCCGGCCGGCCAGCGGTCGTGAAAGGTGACCGGCAACCGCTGCAGATGGTCGTAGATCGCCGCGCGCATGCTCGCCTCGACCCGCATGGTGGGCCGCGTGGACAGCATCCGCCGGGCCCAGAACAACGCGGCCTCCACGATCCCGAGCACCAACAGCAGGGCGCTCGGCGCCCACAGTCCGGCCAGGTTCCGCTGGGCGATCGGACCGTCGACGATGTACTGGATGACCAGCGGGAACGTGATCGCGCACAGCGTGGCGACCAGGGCGGCAGCGGCGCTCAGGAGCAAGGCGGGCAGGGCCGGTCGGGCGTAGGGCATCAGCCGGCGCAGGCTGGCCACCGCCGGCACGTGCGTGTCGACGCCCGGCCTGGGCTCCGTGAGGACCTGGTCGGCGGCGGTCGCGATGGGTGTGGTCGTCGGCATGGCGCTCGCCAGGCTACGTCCGACGTCCGACACTCTCACCGGCTTTTCGGTTCCTGGCACCTTCGTTCGCCGGTGCACATGCCGGTGGTTCGCTGATCAATCCGGCGCCGAACCGGCAAACTCGGCGCGCTTCCGCGCCTACGTTCAAATCCGCCCCGGGCACTATGACCGAGGACCACCTCAAGGCGCACCTGGTCGGCCGGCTGGCTCCCGCGAACGGGTATCGGGCCGCCTGCTATCGCGCCGCGATCCGGGATACGGCGTCGTGCACAGCTGCGATGCGAAGGTCCAAACGGTCGGCCGGGATGTCGATGAGTTCGTGGCCGAACGTTCGGTAGCTCTCTTCGTGGATCCGCTCGAACTTCAGTGCATCCTGGAAGCTGATCCGGCGGGCCGTCGTGGGCTCGCAGAAGCCGAGGTTTCGGACGAAGAAGACCTGTC
>DATDBV010000749.1:0-13051 GCA_036524715.1 Nakamurella sp.
GGCATCGGCAAGACCCGGCTCACCGAGGAGTTCGCCGCCCGCGCCGCCGGTCGCGGGTTCGGGGTGCACGTCGGCCGGTGTTCCTCCGATGAGGGGGCGCCGCCGCTGTGGCCGTGGGTGACGGTGCTCGGTTCGCTGGCCCGGACCCGAACCGACGAGTTGTTGGCCGAACCGATCGACCTGCTCCGATCCAACCGGGCCGGCGGTGCCGACCGGTTCACCCAATTCGACGCCGTGGCCAAGGTTCTGGAGCGGATCGTGGCCGGTGAACCGCAGATCCTGGTGTTCGACGACCTGCACTGGGCGGACCCGTCGACGTTGTCGCTGCTGCGGCACGTCACCGATACCGTCGAGCACGGGCACTTGGTGCTGGTGGCCACCCGGCGGGCCCATCCCGCCCCGACCGGGGCGCTGGCCGAGTACGGGGAGTCGCTGGCCCGGCGGCACGCGCTGCGACTCGACCTGACCGGTCTGACCACCACCGACGTCGGCGAACTCGCGGCGTCGGGACGCTCCACCGCCCTCCTGGTGCAGGACGCGGACCGGCTGCGGGACCGGACCGGCGGCAACCCGTTCTTCCTTCTGGAGCTGTTGCGTGCCGGTCCCGACACGATGCCGGCCGCCGTCGGCGACGTGATCGGGGCGCGGGTGGGGCGGCTTCCGGCGACCACCCAACGGGCCCTGCGGGCCGCCGCCGCACTCGGTCGCACGATCGATCCCGACCTGCTCGCGATCATCGAGCAGACCGACCCGGATCAGGCACTCGACGCTCTCGAACCGGCGCTGGAGGCCGGTCTGCTGACGGTCACCGCCGCCGGCGAACTGCGATTCGGGCACGCGTTGGTGCGAGACGCGGTGGAGGCCACCGACTCTCCCCTACGCAGGCAACGCCGGCATGCCGCGATCGCCCGAGCGCTGCTCGACCGGGACGCGGCGAGTCGGCATCTGGCGGAAATCGCGCGGCACTGGATGCAGGCCGGACCGGCGCAGGCCCAACAGGCCTGGCCGGCCGCGGTCGCCGCCGCCGCGCACGCGACCGGTCTCGCCGCGCATGAGGAGGCCGCGGACCTGCTCGCCGCGGCGCTCGTCGCGCAGACCACCGACCCCGGAGCGGACCTGGTCGCCCGCTACGAACTCCTGCTGACCAGGGCCGCGGCCTGCCGGGCGGCCGCCGACAATACCGGACAGCGGGCCGCGACCACCGAGGCGATCGAGATCGCCCGGCGGCTCGGCGATGTCGAGCGGGTCGCGGCGGCCGCGATCGCCGCGGCCGAGGGTGGCCTCTGGTCGAATGTGCCCGAGGGCACCCAGCATTCGGTTACCGTCGAGGCGCTCCGCGGCGCGGCACGGGACCTTCCGGGCGGGGACACCGCGCTGCGCTGCCGGGTCTTTCTGGCGTTGTCCCGTGAGCTGTTCTGGGCGGCCCCGGGCGGTGACGGCCACCCGGCCGAGCGGACGGCCCATGCCGAGCGCGGTTTCGCCATGGCCCGCCGGCTCGGCGAGCCGAGGCTCCGGTCGTTCGCGTGCCAAACCCTGAGTCTGGCCGTGATCTATCCGGCGACACTTGACCGCCGGATCGAGCTGACCGAGGAGTCGATCGAATGCGCCCGCGCCGCCGGCGACCCGAACGGGGAAGGAGTCGGGCTGTTCTGGCGGGTGGTCTTCGCCGGTGAGGCCGGGCGGATCGACGATCGGCGGGTCGCCGTCGCCGAGGCGCTCGACCACGTCGAACGACACGGCCTGCGCATGCTGCAGGTGATGCTCGGCGCCCACCAGGCGTCCTGGCTGGCGCTGGAGGGTCGCTTCGACGAGGCCGACGCATTGCTGGACGACCAGCCGCGCCGGGCCGCGCTCGCCTCCTTCCCGTTCCGGGAGGAGGCGGTGCAGGCCACGCGCGCCTTCATCGAGCTCTGGCGTGGCCGGCCGGTGACCATGATGGAGCGGTTCGACGCGCTGGCCGAGGCGAGCTATACCGATGTCGACACCGCGGTGTTGATCGGGCTGATCCGCAGCGGCCGGCTCGACGCCGCTGCGGCCCGCATGGACCGCGCGTCGGGTCTGCCACTGAACGCCGACGACTTCGCCGCCCCCTTCGATTTCGGGATTCTCGCGGAGGCCACCCTGGTGCTCGGCCGGCCCGAGCTGGCCGGCCGCCACTACCCGATGATGCTCCCCTGGTCGGGGCGGATGGCCGCGGCCGGCCCTGGCCCGCCGTTGGGCCCGGTGGACGGGTTCCTGGCCGCGGCCGCGGCCGCGGTCGGCGAGGTCGATCTCGCGTCCCGGCACGCCGACGACGCCGCCCGGCTGTGCGTCCAATGGCGAATGCCGCCAGTGGCCGCCTGGCTCCGCGACCTGCGATCACGATTCGGCTTCTGACCGAAGCAGCGTCCGGCCGCGAAGGCCCCCAGCACCCCGGTCACGCCCAGAAGCCAGAACTGGAAGGCGATCTCCACCGGCATCAGGTCGGCCCGGGCGAGCTGACCGTCGAAGAACCCGGACGCCACCGACACCAGGCAGGCGACAGCCAACAGGCCGGCTGCGATGCGACCGAACCGACCGGGCGACCGCACCGCGATGATCGTCGTGACGATCTGGAAGGCGATCATCGGCAGCGGCGCGCACAGCGTGGCGGCCGGTCCTCACGCGGAAATCCAAACGGAACGCCCGGCGCCGATGTCGAGCAGGCCGCCGACCAGGTCGGTGGCCAGCAGCACGACCAGGATGAAGGGGAGCAGGCGGCGGGCCATTGCTCATCCCTCCTCGACGGCGCGCCGACGGGCGGGGCCGAAGATGCGCCGCTCGCGCCGTTCGTGCCGGCGCCGCAGCACGACCCGCCAGGACAGGGCGAGCGCGGCGGGGAAGGTGCGCAGGACCGTCCGTCGCACGTCGTCGGGCAGACCGTCGAGCACCCAGGGGACGGCGAACAAGGCGTCGGCGAACGAGTAATGCGCGGCGAACCCGGCGTCCATAGCGTGCCACTCGGCCTGCGTCAGGTGTGCCTGCAGCACCACCATCGCCGTGGATTCCGCATGGCTCAGATGATGCCCGAGTCGTTCGGCGGTGGCGGCGACCCGCACGGCCAACGCCGCACGGGTGTCCTCGTCGGCGCCGACCGCGAGCCGTTCGAACCCGGCGGCGCAGCCGGTCAGCAGCGGTTCGATCTCGTCGTGCTCGGCCTCCATTGCCTCGAGCGCGGCCCGTCCGTCCGCGTCACCGGCGGCGTCGACCCGGGTCAGCAGCGTCGGCCAGAGGATCTCGTCCTCGCCGTTGTGGTGGTGGTGCAGGATGCGGGCGAATCGCTGCCAGCGCCGGTCCAGGGCCAGCCAGGTACGGCGGTCGGCGACCGGGGTGTTGGCGACGGCCTCACCGAACCTGCGCAGGTCGCGGCGAAAGGCGTGGTGCATCAGGTACATCGGGGTGAGGTCACAGGGTCCGGGCGGCGCGGCGGCCTGGCCGGCGAGCCTGATCTGGTGAACGTGTGCGGGCGCGGTGAGCATGATCGGTCTCCTGTCGTGTTGCTGGACCGTCCAACCGTGCTCGCCGGGTCTTGGCCCCGGCTTGGCGGCGGCTTGGGGGTCGGCGCTGCCGCGCCAATGCATAGCTTGCGCCTATTAGCCGCATCGGTTTTCGGTCTTGGACGTGCTGGTGTGCGGCGCGATTGGATGGTTCCCATCACCCGGCCGGTGAATGCGAGAGCAAGAAGATCAAGCCGAGACACTAAACGAGGAGCATTTCCCATGACGAAGACCTACCGGATCGCATCGATTCCCGCCGATGGTGTCGGCAAGGAGGTCATCGCCGCCGGCCGAACGGTCCTGGATTACGTGGCCAAGCAGTCGAACGGGGCGTTCGCGTTCCAGTGGGACGACTTCGACTGGGGCAGCGAGTACTACGCCCGCCACGGCAAGATGATGGCCGACGACGGACTGGCCACCTTGCAGGACTACGACGCGATCTACTTCGGCGCAGTCGGCTGGCGCAACGTGCCCGACCACATCAGCCTGTGGGGGCTGCGGCTGAACATCACCCAGAACTTCGACCAGTGGGCCAATATCCGCCCGGTGAAGTTCCTGCCCGGCGTGCAGTCCCCGCTGCGCAAGGCCGACGAGACCGAGCTGGACTGGGTCGTGGTGCGGGAGAACAGCGAGGGCGAGTACGCCGGCCTGGGCGGGCGGAACCTGTCCGGCCGCGGTCCGGGCAATGAAGTGGCACTGCAGACCGCCCTGTTCACCGAGAAGGGCTGCGAGCGGATCCTGCGGTTCGCGTTCGACCTGGCCCGGACCCGCACCGTGAAGAAGGTTTCCAGCGTCACCAAGTCCAACGCCCAGCAGTACGGCATGGTGCTGTGGGACGAGACGTTCCAGCGGGTCGCCCGCGACTACCCGGACGTGGCCACCGAGAGCGTGTTGGTGGACGCGATGAGCGCCAAGTTCGTCCTGCACCCGGAGGATCTGTCCGTCGTCGTCGCCTCCAACCTCAACGCCGACATCCTGTCCGACCTGGGCTCGGCGCTCGCCGGCAGCCTGGGCCTGGCCGCCTCGGCCAACATCAACCCGGAGCGCCGCTTCCCGTCGATGTTCGAGCCGGTGCACGGCTCCGCCCCGGACATCGCCGGCCAGGGCATCAGCAACCCGATCGGCACCATCGCCTCCGGTGCGCTGATGCTGGACCACTTCGGGCTGCACACCGAGGCTCGCGCGGTCGAGGCCGCCGTCGAGGCGACCACCGCCGCCGGGCACCTGACCCGGGACATCGGCGGTACCGCCAACACCGAAGAGGTCACCGACGCGATCTTGGAAGCCCTGTCCAAGGCGCTGGTCGCCGCCTGAAACCGGTTGCCGCACCCGCTGGGAGCCGGGCGGCCCGTCAGGCAGATGGGTCCGCCCGCTGCACCCACGAGCCCGACCCGCCAATGAGCCTCGGTTGCGCAGCCGACCCCCGACCTGCGCAATCCGGGTTCACCCGGCACCGGCCACGTCGACGAGCAGCCCCGCACAACCCTTCCGGACCCACTCTTCGCGGCCCGGCTGAACCCTGGATGCGCATCCGAGCCCGGACCTGCGCAATCCAGGTTCGCCCGCCACCGCCCGATGGGTATCGGGATCTTTCCTTTGACTTCGGCGCGGTGCCGGGACCACCCTCGACAGGTCCCGCGAAGCCGGCGCCCCACACTTCCGACAACGAGGTAGGAACAATGGCAAGCAACAGGGCGGCCGAGGTCTCGGCGCCGAAGAAGTCACGCAGTGAAAAGTCGCGGTGGTACCGACAGTTGTACTTCTGGGTGGTCGTGGCGATCGTCCTGGGGGTCCTGGTCGGCTGGTTGTGGCCGAGCTTCGGCACCGCGATGCAGCCCATCGGCACGACGTTCGTCGAGGCCATGCGGATGCTGATCGGCCCGATCGTGTTCCTGACGATCATCGGCGGCATCGCCTCGGTTGCCAACCTGAGTGCGGTCGGCAAGACCGGCATCAAGGCGCTGGTCTACTTCCAGGTCGGCACCATCGTCGCGCTGGCCACCGGGCTGGTCGCGATCAACCTGATCCCGCTGGGCAACGGCGTGAACGCCAATGTCGACGCCATCGAAACCAACGACACCGTCGACAACCTCATCAGCCAGGGCGAGAACCAACACTGGTGGGAGTTCCTCACCCACATCGTGCCGTCCAGCGTGGTCGAGCCGTTCGTCGAGGGCGACATCCTGCAGATCATCTTCCTGGCCGTCATCTTCGGCGTTGCCCTGAACGCGGTCGGCCGGATCGGCGACCCGATCCTGGACCTCGTGCAGCGCGCCACCAAGGTCATCTTCAAGGTGCTGTCGTACATCATGAAGCTGGCTCCGCTCGGCGCGTTCGGTGCGATGGCCTTCGCCATCGGCAAGTACGGCATCTCCACCCTGACCAGCCTGGGCAGCCTGATCCTGCTCTTCTACGCCACCAGTGCGTTCTTCATCCTGGTCGTCCTCGGCTCTGTCATGGGCTACCTCAAGCTGAACATCCTCAAGCTGCTGCGCTACCTGAAGGAAGAGATCCTGCTGGTCATCGGCACCTCAACCGCCGAGCCCGCGCTCCCCGGACTGATGCGCAAAATGGAGTACGCCGGCGTCCGCAAGAGCACTGTCGGCCTGGTCGTGCCCACCGGCTACAGCTTTAACCTGGACGGCGCCGCGATCTACCTGTCCCTGGCCGCGGTCTATCTCGCCCAGGCCACCGGCGCCAACCTGAGCATCGGCCAGCAGATCGGCCTGCTCGCCGTCATGCTGCTCACCAGCAAGGGTGCGGCCGGCGTCGCCGGCGGCGGGTTCATCGCCCTGGCCGCCACCCTGAGCACCGTCGGCACCGTGCCGGCCGCCGCCATCATGCTCATCTTCGGCATCGACAAGTTCATGAGCGAGTGCCGCGCCCTGACCAACTTCGTTGGCAACGCGGTGGCCACCCTGTTCGTCGGCAAGTGGGACAAGGCCCTGGACCACGATCGGGCCCGCAAGGTCCTGAACAAGCAACCGGTGCCCGACCTGCCCGCCGAGATCGACGCCACCCAGAACCCGCTGGCCGTGGAAAGCACGAAACTGGTCGGCGCCTACACGGCGGACTTCCACCACCACCCGAATCCGCCGCAGCCCGCGTACTCGGTCGACGCTGTCGCCCAGGAGCTGGCGGAAGCCAGGACCACGCCCGCCGCAGCGGTGACGACAGACGAGCGGCGTAACCGGGCAAAGGAAGTCCGCACGAGCGTCAGCTGATCTCACAGCTCGCCGCTGGGGCTCGAACCGGCTCCGCCGGTACCGACTCAAAGCCGTCACTCCGCACCGCGCAGGTGCCGGTCGGACAGCCGCTGGCGGACCCCGGTTCACCAGCGGCTGTTTCCGACTCCCCGTTCACCCCTCCAACAACGCCATCACCGCTGATGGGAAGCGAAAAGGTCATGAAGGTTCTGCTGGCACCGGACAAGTTCAAGGGCAGTTTGACCGCGGCCGAGGTGGCCTCGCACCTCGGAAACGGTCTGCGGGCCCGTGGGTTCACCGTGGACGAACTGCCGCTGGCCGACGGCGGCGACGGCAGCGTCGCGGCCGCGGTCGCCGCCGGCTTCCGGCCGGTGCCGGTCACCGTGGCCGCCGCGACCGGCCGGCCGCACAGCACCCGGATCGCCCTGGCCAGCACCGCTCAGGACACGGTCACCGCCGTGGTGGAGGTCGCCAACACGTGCGGGCTGCACACGCTGCCCGGTGGGCGGCCGGCTCCGCTGGAAGCGAGCAGCGCCGGCGTCGGTGAGGGTGTCCGGCAGGCCGTGGAGCGCGGTGCCCGCCGGATCGTGCTGGCCCTGGGCGGTTCGGCCAGCACCGACGGCGGCGCGGGTCTGCTGGCCGCGCTGGCTGTGGTCTTCCGGGACCGCTCCGGACGCGACATCCAGATCGCCGGCGGCGCCCTGCACCGGGTCGCGACGGTCGACCTGACCGGCCTGCTGGACCTGACCGGCATCGACCTGGTGGTCGCTGGCGACGTGGCCAACCCGCTCACCGGCCCGCACGGCGCGGCCGCCGTGTACGGCCCCCAGAAGGGTGCTTCCCCCACCGATGTGGCCGCCCTGGATGCCGGTCTGCAGCACCTGGTCGACCATCTCGCCGTACTGCGACCCGATGCGTCCGCACTCGCCCGGGAACCGGGCGCCGGTGCTGCGGGTGGCCTCGGCTTCGCCGGCCTGCTGCTCGGCGGCCGTATCGTCTCCGGCGCCGATTGCTTCCTGGACCTGCTCGACTTCGATGATCGGGTCACCGACTGCGACGTGGTGATCACCGGTGAAGGCCGCATCGACGACCAGACCTCGCACGGCAAACTGCCCGCCGTCGTCGCCCACCGCTCCCACCCCCGGCCGGTCATCGCCGTCGTCGGACGCTCCGACCTCAGCGCCGCGGCCGCCGCCGAGATGGGCCTGGCCGCTGTCCACGCGCTGACCGACCACACCGACCAGAACCCCGCCGGCGACCCTGCGCTCTCCCGCAGCCTGCTCACCGAACTCGCCCGCACGATTCCGCTGGTGCCGCAACGGTCCGTCCCCTCATCGGTGTGACCGGTACCCTCTCCCCGGTGAATAAAGGTGATCAGGCGGTCGGGTCGATCGACGGGATCGCGGACGTCGGCCCAACAGTAGTGCCCCAATACGCCGGCCCGGCCCGCGCCACCGTCGGCGACCGTGCGGCCCGGTCCGTCCATGGTCAGGTGAGGCCATGGATGCGCGCCAGCTGAAGTTCTTCCTCGCCGTCATCGACCACGGGGGCTTCAGCCGTGCCGCGGAACAGCTGTTCATCGCCCAACCCTCGTTGTCCCAGGCGATCGCCGGGCTGGAACGCGAACTCGGCGTGCCGCTGTTCCATCGCGTCGGGCGTGGCGTCGTGCCCAGCGACGCCGCGGAACGCCTCATCGGCCCGGCTCGCCAGGTCATGCGGGACCTGGCCACCGCTCAGTCCGCGATCGACGCGGTCAAGGGCATCACCACCGGCCAGGTCGAGATCATCAGCATGCCCTCCCCCGCCGTGGAACCGCTGACCACGATCATGGCCGGCTTCGTCCGCAAGCATCCCGACATCACGCTCAGCGTCGCCGCCGCGTTCGAACCCGAAGAGGTCCTGCGCGCGGTGCGTACCGGTGAGGTCGAGATCGGCCTCCTCGGCGCGCCCGCCGCGATCAAGGCAGCCGACCTGCGAATCCTGCCCATCGAGGACCAGGAACTGGTATTGATCACCGCCCCCGACGGGCCACTGGCCGGCATCGACCCGATCGCGCCAAAGGATCTCGCCGGCCACGGACTCGTCGTCGCACCCAAGGGCTCATTGATGCGAGCCCTCGTCGACGACGTCCTCGCCAGCGGGATCCAGGCCAAGGTTGTCGCCGAAGTCGCACACCGCACCTCGATCCTGCCGATGGTGGTGGCCGGCATCGCCGACGCCGTCCTCCCGGCCGGATGGTCCCGGCTGGCCCGCGCCGCCGGTGCACGAGTCGTCAGGATTCAACCCCCGTCTCACCTGCGCATCGCCATGGTCACCCGGACTGCCCCGCTCACCCCGGCAGCCCACGCATTCGTCCACGCCGCCGAGTCCTACGCCGAGTCCGATACGAAGTGAATCGGCTTGCGGCGAGCTCACTCTCCCGGGGGCTTGGCCCCGGCTTGGTGGCGGCTTGGGGGTCGGCAAGCGGACGCCCTCGGTCCTTCCTCAGCCGTCATCCAGGTGACCCGTCCAGGCTTGGCCCATGACCGAACCCACCGCCACCACCACAGGCGACCTGTCCCACCTGCGCGACGTCATCGACCGGTACCGCACCTGCGAACTGGCCACGATCTCCAAGAGCGGGGTGCCGATCGCCTGGCCCACCGTCTTCGAGCTGAGTCCGGCCGGGAACCGGATCGTGTTGACCACCTCGATCACGTTCCCGCAGAAGGCGTTCAACATCCGCCGGGACCCACGGGTCGCCCTGCTCTTCTCGGATCCGACCGGCGCCGGCCGGACCGACCTGCCACAGATCCTGGTGCGGGGCACCGCGGTGTGCCCGCCGGAGATCCACGCCGGCACCGACGGGTTGGAAGGCTACTGGCGCCGGCTGGCCCGGCTCCAGCCGGCGTCCCGGGGCTACGGCGGCACCGCGGTCGGTCGGTGGCTGTTCGACTGGTACTACCTGCGGCTGGTGATCACCGTGACCCCGCACGAGGTGACCATCCACCGGCGACCGCCCGGCAACGGGTCGATGGTCGCGCCGGCGCCGGCCCGATCGGACCACAGCGCCTACGCCAGGCTGAGTCGGCAGCTGCCGGGATTCACCAGCGCGGTGCTGGGCACCGTCGGGCCCGGCGAGATGCCGGAGCTCCGGCGGGTCACGTTGCGAGCCGACCGAGCGACCGGCACCTTCCTGGTCGACGGACCGGACGTGGGCGCAGCGTCGTCCGGGCCCGCCTCCCTGCTGCTGCACCGGCATGACGACCTGCTGTGGAACCAGCAGCAGGTCGTGGCGACGGGCACCCTGACCCGGTCGGCCGACAGGTGCCTGTTCCGCCCGGAACGGGTGCTGCCCAACCAGTTTCCGAAGAACCCGGTCGAGATGGGGCGGGTGCTCGTCCGGGCCCGCAGAGCCGCGCACCGATACCTGGAGCACCGTGGGCTGGATCGGCCGGCGATCGACTGGGCGGCGCACCGGGCTTGTGAGCATGATGCCGCAACCGGCTCCTGAGCCGCGCGGCTCCGCGAAAGCCGGCGGCCGGACGAGTGGCGGGAAGTGCCCGCTGAGCGGGCAGTTCCAGCCATTGGGCCCGGCCGTTCGCTCCGGCCGGGGGGTCGACCACTACGTCGGCCGCGCGGGCGGCTCACGAAACTCGGCGAGCAGCTCGGCCAGCGCGCCCGGGTCGTGCTCCCGCAGATCTGCCAGGGCTTTGCGGGCCCGGTCCCCGGCACCCTTGCGGAAGGCTTCCTTCTTGTCCCGGACGTCCTGAGAGATCTGTTGGAGCTTGGCCAGGGCCTCGGCCGGCGGCTCCTGATCGGTGGCCAGGGCCAGCAGCAGGTCGGTGATCGGGCCAAGCTGCGCGCCGTAGGTGGCCACGTCCTGCACGATCTGGGCCTCCAGCCCGGGTTCGCCGCGCCCGTTCACGGTGACGGTGGGCGAGAGGATCCGGAACAGCTGGCTGACGTCACCGCTCCACGGCTCCTGCCGGTCACCGGAGAACCAGCCGGGGAACCAGGACGCATAGGGATTGATCGCCACGCCGCATTGTCGCATCGGCCATCGCCGCACGTTCCCCCCGGCGCACCTCCGGCCCGGACCCTGGGCGGCTGTACCAGGGGCCGGGCCGGAGAGTCTTGGTGGGCTACCGCAGGTCGAAGACGATGCGGGCCTTCACGTGGCCCTTCTCGACCTCTTCGAAGCACTCGTTGACCTCGTCCAGCTTCCGGGTCTCCCGGATCACGGTGGTGCGACCCATCGAGTGCAGGTGGAACACCTCGGCCAGGTCCTTGCGGGTGCCGACGATCGAGCCGACGATGGTGATGCCGTTCAGCACGGTCTCGAAGATCGGCAGTTCGACGTGGTTGTCGGCCGGCAGGGCCACGAAGACCAGCGTGCCGCCGCGCCGCAGTGAACCGTACGCCTGCTGGAAAGCCTTGGGCGCCACCGCGACCGAGATGGCGGCGTGCGCGCCGCCCAGCTTCTGGATGGCCGCGATCGGGTCCTCGACCATCGCGTTGACGGTGTAGTCGGCGCCGAGTTCCCTGGCCAGTTCGAGCTTCTCGTCCACCACGTCGACGGCCACGACGGTGGCGCCGGCGATCTTGGCGTACTGCATGGCCAGGTGACCCAGGCCGCCGATACCGAACACCGCGACGAGCTGGCCGGGCCCGGCACCGGCGACCTTGACGGCCTTGTAGGTGGTGACGCCGGCGCAGGTGAGCGGGGCGGCGTCCAGCGGGTCAACCCCGTTGGGTACGTGGGCCACATAGTTGGCGTCGGCCACCGCGTACTCGGCGTAGCTGCCGTCCCGACCGTAACCGGTGTTGACCTGCTGCAGGCACAGGGTCTCCCACCCATCGGTGCAGTAGTCGCAGTAACCGCAGGCGGTGCCCAGCCAGGGCAGGGCGACCCGGTCGCCGACGGCGACGTGTTCGACCCCATCGCCGATCTCCTCGACGAGCCCGACGCCCTCGTGACCGGGGATCAACGGAAGGGTGGGCTTGACCGGCCAATCGCCGTGTGCGGCGTGGATGTCGGTGTGGCACAGGCCCGAGGTCTCGATCCGGACCAGCACCTCACCGGGCCCGGGCACCGGCTTGTCGAACTCGCCGACAGTCAGGGTCTTGGCGAAGTCGGTGACGACAGCTGCCTTCATGGGACGATCTCCTTTGGTCGTTCCGGTCGGCGCCCGCCGGCGGATGCCGTTGCGGACACTGGATTCTCGCGGGGACCAGCAGGACCAGCGGCCTGCGTCGGTCGATGCCCCCTTCGATGTAGTCCGCACGTTACCGACCGCAACGTTGCGCGTGCGCTGCACGCGAAGCAACGGTGCCGCAACTGGTCTGGAGCTGCGTCGACTTCGCCGGGTTCACAAGCCAACGGAAGCTCGGGCTTCGGTTTGACCGGCCGATGCTCGGGCACAACCCACACACGCCCATTCACGACGACATGCACGTGTGGTTGTTCCGGCACACCTCGGCGGGATTGTTCGCGATGCGGGAGCCGTGCGGGCGATGCCCGGACGATCGCTCCGGCGACGATGGGGCGACGTCATGACCACGGCCGCCTGGACCGCTGGATCATCGCGATCCTGATCGTGGTCGCGATCGCCGTCCGTTGGGAACGTCGGTCCCGTCGGCGGCGAGCCGAACCGATCGGCCGGCCGGAGGACGGAGGAACCCGATGACCCTGGCCAGCGCCTGATCAGCGGTGTGATCCATGTCGTGGCGGGACGTGGGACGGTCTGCTAAGGTTCCGACCCAAGGTCATGAGTGCCAGCAGATAGCCCCGGCTTGCTGGCCGGCAACCCTCCTACCGCGGTGGGGTGCCCCGGGTGAGGACCTGGCCGTGCGCGAGGTGCGCCCGGCAAGCGCGGGCCTCCGGTTCCCTGGTGGTCCGATGGACGACAGGGGTGTACGACCGTGACGATCGCACTCGAACGACCCGACCTGGCCGCCGCATTGGCCGTTGACAACCGATTCGCCGTCGACCTTCCGGCGGTGACCCGGACGGTGCGCCGTTGTCCGGTGACGCACCCGCATCTGCCGGGCCTGGACCTGGTCGGCGCCGGTGCACGGGTGCCGCTGGCCACCGGGGGTACCGCCGAGTACGCCAACCTGGACCACGGGGCCTCCGCGCCCGTGCTGCGGGTGGTCCGGGACACCGTCGACGCGCTGCTCGAGCGGTACGCCAGCGTGCACCGCGGCGCCGGCTGGCACTCCAAGGTGTGCACGAGCCTGTACGAGGGGGCCCGGGAGCCGGTCCGGGCCTTCGTCGGCGGTCGGGCCGACGACGCGGTGATCTTCACCCGGCACACCACCGACTCGTTCAACCTGCTGGCGCACTGC
>DATDBV010000750.1:0-4317 GCA_036524715.1 Nakamurella sp.
GCTTTCGACGGACTTGCGGTAGGAGAAGGCCCCGGCCTCCTCCAGCAGCCGGACCGCGCGCTGCTTCTCGGGTCGGGCCAGTTCGGTCAGCGGGGCGTCGAACTCCCGTTGCACGTCGGCGAGGATGCCGGTCAGCCCGCCCTCGTCCGGGCGGGCCTCCTCGTCGGTGGTGAGCCGGACGCCGGCCACCAGGGCTCCGCGCCAGGTCAGTGGCACGTCGGCGTCGGTGACGTCGTCGGCGGCGATCATGGTCGCACCGATCCGGTCCACCAGCGGACGCACGGCCGCGAGCAGCTCGCTCGCCTCGTCCATCAGGTTTCCGTGTGCAGCTGCAACGTGATCCGCGTGGCGCCGGCGTCCAGCGCCGCCGCCATCACCTCGCGCAGGGTGTCGAGCACCACGTCGCGCTCACCCTCGACCTCGGTGCCCAGCGGGCCGAAGTCGCCGGCCAGCCCGGCGGCCTGCACAACGTCCCAGGCCCGCCTGGCGTGGTCGGGTGGCTCACCCTCGCCGTGGAAGGGTTCGGTGGTGAACTCGGCGACGACCCGCACGAGCACGAGCGTACGACCGGCGCCCGGCTCGGAAGGGCTCCAGCGCGGAAGAAATGTGCGGCCTGTCGAACCTTCCTACCGCTCTGGCCGGGCTCATGCCGCGGTCCGGAGTTCGCACGTGTCCGAGCATGGCCGAGGCGTGCCGGGCCACCCCCGGCCTTGCAGTGCGGCGGTCAGCTGGGCCGCCACCTCGCATGGCCTGCCCACCACGTCCCGCCAGCCGAAACGCAGGACGGTGTCGCCCGACAGCGCCGCCATTTTGTCCCTGCGCAGGTCGCGGAACGCCTGCTCGACCGGATGAGCGATGCGGCCGTCGAGCTCGACGACGGTGGACCACCCGCGGTAGCGCACGTCGTGATGCTTGGTGCCGGTTGCCGAGGCTTCGCCTCGGTTGCGAAGTCCGCATGGCAGGCCGTGCGCGTGCTCGACGTCCCGCAGAAAGCGTCGCTCCAGGGGAGAGTGAACGCCCTGTTCGACGTCGGCCAGGACGTCGTTGATCAGCGACCGGTGGGGATGGCGAGTTCGTCCGGCCAGGGTGTCCTCAAGCCGCGGTGCTGTGGTCAGCCGGCGCTGGGTGGCTCGGGTCAGCACATCGACGACGCATTCCTCATCGGCCGTCACGAGGTGATCGAGCACCGAATGCTCGATTCGGGTGCGGGTGGGAGTTCGGCCTGGGTGCACCGACTCGGACGTCCAGGCCGACCGGTGGACCCGCAGTCCCAGCTGGGGCTTGACCCGCCGTGCCTCGGCAATGGTGACGTGGATGCATCCGGGGGTCGCGTCAAGCACGCCGTCCAGCCAGAGCGCCGTGCCGTGACTGAGTGCGGCACCGGGGCCGGCGTACAGCAGCGCGGCCCAGACTTTGCCGAGTTCGGCGGCCGGCCCGGCGTGCGTGAGGTAGACGCCGGGGAGGGACGGTGCGCCACTGGCCGTTGGCCAGGTGTCGGCGTGCCTGGGATCCGGTCAGTCCCCGCCCGAGCAGTTGCCGTCGGGCGATGACGCCGTGCTGCCCGGCGGCGATGTGCGCCCAGGCGGGCGTCGACGGGGGCATCCGGGAAGTGTGGGCCACGGTCGCGCACGGCGGAAATGTTCGTGAACGGGCCTGTGGACAACATCGTCGGCGGGGCCCCGACACCGCTTCCGCCGCGGCGTGTTGTCCCCATCTCGGAGTTCGTCATTGACGGCCCGGCGGGAAACAGGTAGTCACCGTGTGGTCGCCGGGGCAGGGGATCCCATGCGGCAGGTCTCGCCAATAGTGACGGCCGGACCCGGCATAGATTGCGAGGCACGCTGGAAGATAAGTGCGGCTGGTCGCACTTATCTTCCGCCCGGCTCTTCCGCCCGACGCGGGCGCCGGGGAGAGGCCGTTTCCGCCGGGTCGGTCAGGCAGACGCTGGAGGATAAGTGCGGCTGGCCGCACTTATCTTCCGCCCGACGCGGGTCGCCGGGATCAGCCGCCCAGCGCCGCCTTGCGCACGGCGTCGGCCACGGCCGGCGCGACGTCGGCGTCGAACACCGACGGCACGATGTAGTTGGCGTTGAGCTCCTGCGCCGACACGCAGTCGGCGATGGCGGTGGCAGCGGCGATCATCGTCGGCTCGGTGATCTCGTGCGTGCCGGCGTCGAGCATGCCGCGGAAGAAGCCGGGGAAGGCGAGCACGTTGTTGATCTGGTTCGGGTAGTCCGACCGTCCGGTGGCCACGATGGCAGCGTGCGCGGCCGCGGCGAACGGGTCGACCTCGGGATCCGGGTTGGCCAGCGCGAACACGATCGCCCCTGGGTTCATCCGCGAGATGTCTTCGCCGGTCAGCAGGTTCGGCGCGGAGACGCCGATGAAGACGTCGGCGCCGACCAGCGTCTCGGCCAGGGTGCCGCGCACGCCGCGTGGATTGGTGTGGTCGGCGATCCATCGGCGGAACTCGTCCATGCCCTGCTTGGCCGGGTCGACGGCGCCGTGCCGGTCGCAGCCGACGATGTCGCCATAGCCCTGCGCGGCCAGCAGTCGGATGATCGCGTGCCCGGCCGCGCCGACGCCGCTGACCACCACCTTGACGTCCGCGGGCTTGCGGCCGACCACCCGCAGCGCGTTGGTCAGCGCGGCCAGCACCACGATCGCGGTGCCGTGCTGGTCGTCGTGGAACACCGGGATGTCCAGCAGTTCCTTGAGCCGGCGCTCGATCTCGAAGCACCTCGGCGCCGAGATGTCCTCCAGGTTGATGCCGCCGTAGCCGGGCGCGATGCAGCGGACGATCTCCACGATCTGGTCGACGTCCTTGGTGTCCAGCACCACCGGCCAGGCATCCACCCCGCCGAAATGCTTGAACAGCGCGGCCTTTCCCTCCATCACCGGCATCGCCGCGGCCGGGCCGATGTCGCCCAGGCCGAGGACCGCGGTGCCGTCGGTGACGACCGCGACGGTGTTGCGCTTGATGGTCAGCCGGCGGGCGTCGGCGGGGTTCTTGGCGATGGCCAGGCACACCCGGGCGACCCCGGGGGTGTAGGCGCGGGACAGGTCGTCGCGGTGCTTGAGCGGAACCTTCGACTGGACCTCGATCTTGCCGCCCAGATGGAGCAGGAAGGTGCGGTCGCTGACCTTGCGGACTGTGACGCCGGGCAGGTGGGCGATCGCGTCGCTGATCTCGTCGGCGTGGTCGGCGTCCGAGGCGTTGCAGGTGACGTCCACGACGATGCCGTCGGGCTTGGACTCGACCACGTCCAGGGCGGTGAGCGCGCCACCCGCGGCCAGTACGGCGGCGGCCAGATCCGCGGTCGCGCCCATGGTCGGCGGTGCCTGCACCCGCACGGTGATCGAATAGCCCGGACTGGTGCTGGCCATCGTTGGCCCTCCATCTTCTGTCTAACGGAAGCGAGTTTCTGTATGGTGGATATTAGTGGGAGATGTGCCCAAGTCAACGTAGGCCCGGTCACGTTTGCCCGCATGGTGACCGTAGAATTCCGGATCTCGAAATAGTGACAGCAGCGGCGGCGGAGGAGAAGCCATGACGGCCCTGGCGAACGACGACCGTCCGGACGGCCCCGACCCCGCCCCGAAGCCGCGTTCCGCGGGCGGGGTGCAGTCCATCGAGCGTGCGTTCACCATCCTGGAGACCCTGGCGTCCGGGGGCGGGGTGATGGGGCTGTCCGCGTTGGCGGCCGAGTCGGGCCTGCCGCTGCCCACCATCCACCGGCTCGTCCGCACCCTGGTCGATCTCGGCTACGTCCGGCAGGAGCCGTCCCGCCAGTACGCCCTCGGCCCGCGCATCCTGCTGCTGGCCGAGAGCGCGTCGAGCATGCTGTCCAGCGTCGCCCGGCCGCACCTGACCCGGCTGGTCGACGACCTCGGCGAGACGGCCAATCTGGCCTCGCTGGACGGGGACGAGATCGTCTACATCGCCCAGGTGCCCAGCCGGCACAGCATGCGGATGTTCACCGAGGTCGGCCGGCACGTCCTCCCGCATTGCACGGCGGTGGGCAAGGCGATCATGTCCCACATGCCGCTCGGCGAGGTTCGGGAACTGCTGCGGCGCACCGGTATGCCCCGGCACACCGAGCACACCATCACCGATCCGGACACCTTCGCCGAGCAGTTGAGATGGTCGGCCGAGCACGGCTACGCGATGGATGACGGCGAGCAGGAGGTGGGCGTCCGTTGTGTCGCGGTGGCCGTGCCGGGCACCCGGTCCCATCTGGCCGTCTCGGTCTCCGGGCCGGCGGGGCGGATGACCCCGGAGACGGTGCAGCGCGCCGTGCCGCTGCTCACCGCTGC
>DATDBV010000751.1:0-2023 GCA_036524715.1 Nakamurella sp.
GTGGCGCCGCTGCGGACACTGGCCACTACAGTGGTCCTGCCTGCCACTTGCGTCGGCTACATCGGCGTCTGCGTCATCGGCGACGGGACGACGTGATCCGGACAACCTGGAGTACCACCTTATGCGCGACTTCGCCTGCCCGCACTGCGGCCAGCAACTGGCCTTCGAGAACTCGTTGTGCCTGAACTGCGGCAATGCCATCGGTTTCGACCTGGCCGCCCGGGACTTCGCCGTCCTCGGCGGGGGCGGTACCACCGTGCTCGGACCGGCCCGCACGATGTGCGCGAACCTGCATGTCGCCGCCTGCAACTGGCTGGTGCCGGTCGACGGCGAGCCGCTGTGCCGATCCTGCTCGCTCACCCGGACCCGTCCCGTGGACGGCGACCCGGGGCTGCCGGCCTTCGCCGAGGCGGAGGCGGCCAAGCGGCGGCTGGTGGTCGAGCTGGTCGAGCTGAGCCTGCCCATCAACGACCGGGTCGCCGACCCGGACAAGGGCCTGACCTTCGACCTGCTGTCGAGCCGGCACGAACAGGTGATCACCGGCCACGACTCCGGGGTCATCACCCTGGACCTGGCCGAGGGCGACGACGTGCATCGCGAGACGCTGCGGATCTCCATGGACGAGCCGTACCGGACACTGCTCGGCCACTTCCGGCACGAGACCGGCCACTACTTCTTCTTCGTGCTGGCCGAGACCGGGCCGGCCCGGCAGGAGTTCGAGACGCTGTTCGGCGACCCAGACCTGGACTACCAGCAGGCGCTGGATCGGCACTACTCGCAGGGCGCGCCGGAGGGCTGGGAGGAGAACTACGTGTCCTCCTACGCCACCATGCATCCGGCCGAGGACTGGGCCGAGACCTTCGCGCACTACCTGCACATCCGCGACACCATCGACACGGCGGCGGCCTTCGGCTTCGCGCCATCCGGGGCAGCCGCCACGGAGCCGCTGGCCGGCGACGTCGGGTTCGACCGGATGATCGCGCTCTGGCTACCGCTGGCCTGGTCCTTGAACATGATCAACCGGTCGATGGGGCACATGGACCTCTACCCCTTCGTGCTGCCGCCGACCGTGCTGGAGAAGATGCGGCTGGTGCACAAGCTGGTGGCTGCGTCCAACACGCCGGCCGAGGTCAACGCGACCGTCTGACCGGGCCCCGTCGTGCCTGGCGGAGCCGGACGGTAGCGTCGCCGACGTGAGCGCAGGGTGGGCGGGAGGGCTGACAGTTACGGCGAATCTTCGGCACGGAACCGGCGGCGCCGCTTTCGGGGCGGCCGAGCCGGCGAGGCGTCCCGGAAGGGCGGCGACGTGAGCCCGAACGAGCCCGGCCTGTTCGCCGTCGGCGGCGAGCAGCCGGACCGATCGGTCGGGCCGGATCACGTCGACCGGCGGTCGTGGCGACCGGATCGCCCCGTCGACCCGCACGCCCCGCTGGCCGCGCGGATGCGACCCCGGAACCTGGACGAGGTGGTCGGTCAGCAGCACCTGCTCGGGCCGGGCGCGCCGCTGCGCCGGCTGGTGCAGGGCGGCGCGCCGTCGTCGATGCTGCTGTACGGGCCGCCGGGCACCGGCAAGACCACGCTGGCCACCCTGGTCGCCGGTTCGACCGGCCGCTATTTCGCCCAGCTGTCCGCGGTGTCGGCCGGGGTGAAGGAGGTCCGCGCGGTCATCGCGGACGCGGCCTCCCGGCTGCGGACGACCGGCGAGCAGACCGTCCTGTTCATCGACGAGGTGCACCGATTCTCCCGCACCCAGCAGGACTCCCTGCTGGCCGCGGTCGAGGATCGCACCATCGTGCTGGTCGCCGCCACCACCGAGAACCCCTTCTTCTCGGTCGTCTCGCCACTGCTGTCCCGGTCGCTGATCCTGCAGCTACAGCCGCTGACCGACGACGACATCGCCGAGCTGATCGACCGGGCGGTCGCCGACGAGCGGGGGCTGGCCGGCGAGTTCACCGTCACCGACCAGGCCAGGGCGCACCTGGTCGCGCTCGCCGGCGGGGACGCGCGCCGGGCGCTGACCGCG
>DATDBV010000752.1:0-2416 GCA_036524715.1 Nakamurella sp.
TGTTGCCGGGCGATCTCCTGCTTGCTCGTGCTGACGCGCACCAGTCCTACCAACGCCACGACGACTGCCCTCGTTCAGCAAACCTGTTCAGCAACCGATGCCGAGCCTACCGGTTGTTGAACGAGTTGTTGAACGAGTCCACGGCGTTGCGAGCCTGCTGCGGGCTGATCGGCGCATGTTCAGGTATGGACGGTGGGCTGCGTGCGTGGCGATGCCGAGCCCGGGTCGCCGTAGCAACGGAACGGATCTGGGCGGTTTGGTGATCTTGCTGCGTTGGTCAGGCAAGCCAGCGCCGCGTCGCGAGCAAGGATGCCGTTTGAGGATCCCTGACCGGGACATGCGTCGAGCGTGCCGTAAGTGGCCCGCTTACGGGATGGGCGCGGCTGGAGCCTGGACGACCTTGGAACGCGGCGCTCGATGGTTCAGCGGTCGCCGGCGTGCTCCGCGTATGACTCTGCGGCGTGGAGGAATGCCGCGGCGGCCGGAGTGAGTCGGGTGGTTCGGGTGACCATGGCGATGTGCAGGTAGGACGGCGGTTGGATCTTGACGACTCGGGCGCCAGCCGTGCGGGCCAGGCTCGACCATCCGGCCGGGAGGACGGCGTCGGCGACGCCGGCCAGCACCAGCGGCAGGATCGAGGTTCGGTGGGCGACCTCGGCGACGACTTTGGCCTGGACGCCGCTGGAGAGCACGTCATCGATCAGGGCACGCATCAGGGAGCCTTTGGGAGCCACGATTAGCCCGTGGCCGGTGAGATCGGTTCGGGCGATCGTGTCGGCAGCGGCCAGCGATCCGTTGCCGGTGGTGATCAGGACCAGTTCCTGGTCCTCGATCGGCAGGACGCGCAGGTCGGCCGCTTTGACCGGCATGGGGGCGCCGAGGAGGCCGATTTCGACCTCGCCGGTACGGACGGCGTGCAGGACATCTTCCGGTTCGAAGGCGGCCGCGACGCTGAGGGTGATGTCGGGATGCTTCCGGACGAAGTCGGTCATGATCGTGGTCAGTGGTTCCACGGCCGGCGAGGGCATGCTGGTGATCTCGACGGCGCCGGTGGTGATGCCTTTGACCGCGTCGATGGCCGATTGGGCGGCGGCCAGGTCCCGGAGAACTTGACGGGCGGGCCCGATGAGGCGTTCCGCTGCGTCGCTGGGCACGACGCCGCGCCCGACGCGGTGGAACAGCGGCACTCCGAGTTCGCGTTCCAGTCCGGCCATGGCCTGGGAGAGCGAGGGTTGGGCAATCAGTAGTTGTTCCGCGGCCCGACTGAACCCGCCGTAGTCGATGATCGCGAGGAAGAACCTCAGTTGCCGGGCGTCCATGTCCTCACCCGACCCTCGACGAACTCGGCCGGGCGGACTCTGCCGGCTGGGCGGACAGGTTCGGCATGTTCGGCCCTTCTGTGGAGGTTCGAGCCCATCATGGGTTCATCGGGAACGTGCGGATGGGGTTGCTCAGCTCCCCGATCCCGTCGATCGCGACGACTGCTTGGTCACCGGGTTTGACAGGTGCGAAGGTGCCGGGGCAGCCGGTGAGCACGACGTCCCCCGGGCCGAGGCGCAGGTACTGGGTCAGGTAGGCCAGTTGTTCGGCCACGGTCCAGGCCAGTTGCGCGGTGGAGGCGGTGGCGATGGTGGCGCCGTTGACCTGGGTGCTCATCGACAGCGACCGTGGGTCGAGGTCGGTTTCGATCCACGGGCCGAGCGGGGTGAACCCGTCACCGTTCTTGGCCTGGGTCATGGTCCGGTCCAGCGGCATCTGGTCGGCCAGGGTGACGTCGTTGGCGATGGTGTAGCCCAGGACGGCGTCCAGCGCGGTGTCGACGGTGAGGCGGCGGCAGCTGCGGCGGATGACGATCGCCAGCTCGGTTTCGATGTTGACCTGGCCGAGGTCGTCGTCCACGGTGACGGCGCCGCCGGGGCCGGTGACGGTCCGGGCGGACTTGGTGAAGGCCTGCGGCTGCGGCGGCCGGTCGTCGCGGGATCCGCCGTGCGTCAGACCGACCACCACGACCGGCTGCACCGGTGCGAGCAACCGGACGTCATCCAGCGGGTAGTCGCGGCCGGTGTAGGCCAGGTCGTCGGCGAACGGGTCGACGACTTCACGCCAGTAGCGGCCGTCCTGGACCACCGGTCGGGGCCCGTCGTCGCCGGCTATCCGGGCGAGTCTCATGATTCACCACCTTCTGGAATGGGTGCGGTTCAGCCGCGGTGTCCGAGTCGGTGGACCCGGATGAGACTGGTGCGGGCGGTGCTTCGGGACGACGATCCGGCGACCACGACGACCATGTCGTTCACCTCGTACCCGGGCAGGGCGAGGACGGCCTGGTCGACCTGGTCGAACAGCTCGTCGATGGTGTCCACCGCGGGGGTGACCAGGGTGTGCACACCCCAGGTGAGGGCGAGCTGGTTGCGGATGG
>DATDBV010000753.1:0-4554 GCA_036524715.1 Nakamurella sp.
CGACGGGTAGGAAGACCCGGCCCTGACCGGGGCAGTGGCGGTGATCGTTGGACCGGTCACCGCGCTCCTCCTGTCGTGCGTCGTCGCCGCCGCGCTGGCCCGTCGAGTCACCACCGTTAGTAATGACCCGCGGGGAGCACCGGGCGCTGCTGGCCGGAGAGTCTCGATTCCTGCTGATCGCAGTCCTGCCCCTGTCCCTTTGCTGGTCCTCACGGCGAGTGGCCTATCGTTCACCCGCTCAATCCAGGTGATCATCGTCGCCGGAGTCATCTCGCTCGGATTCTGGGGCGGCCTCGCGGGCCGCCGCGCCCGTTTGCGTGGGTGCGGGGATCTGGGGGGTCTTGGCGCCGAGTCCGAACGCATCTGACAGGCGCATCGGTCGGTCTGGTCCGGGCAGCGGGGGTTTCGCGTCCGGTTCCAGCGCGGTGGAACGCCCTTGTCGCATCCAGCGGGTCAGTGCGGTGTCGCCGTCGGCGAGGGCGGGTCCGAGCACAGCACCGAAAACGACGAGGAAAGCCAGGCCGGTGAACCAGGTGACGAAGGATTGGGCGATGCCGAACGCGCCGAACTGGGCGAACTGGCTGGCCACGTTGGCCGGCATCCAGACCGCAGCGGCCAGCGTGTAGAGCCACCCGCCGATTCCCATCACGATCGCGGTCGGGAGCAATGCCCGCCAGCGCACCTCGCCGCGGACCATCAGGCGGGCGGTCCACCACCAGAGCCCGGTGGATCCGAGCAGTCCCAAGGCCCAGACCAGCACGCTTCCGGTGGGGCCTTGTAGGACCGCCCGGGCTAGCGCCGCGATCATCAACAGCACCAGCACACCACCGAGCCACATCGCGCCGCGGCCCTTGTTCCGGGCGCCGCCGCCGGGTGGCCTGCGCCAGGCCCGCAGGTAGACGCGTTGCAGTGCGGTGGTGAACGACACCGCGAATGCAAGGGTGATCAAGGCACCCAGGACGCCTGAGGCCGACTTGGTTTGGGACGGCGCGGCAAAGGCCTGTTGGACCACGTCGAAGGCGCCGCCGGTGACGCCGAAGCGGATGGTGAAGACGGTCAGGATCTCGTCCCGCACGTTCTGCGGCGACACGGCTGCCACCAACACCAGCAGCGGCAGGAATGAGACGAAGGCTTTGGCCGCCAACGCGACCGAGCGGTCCACGAACTCCACCTCGAGCAGTCGGGACCACAGCCTGCCGAACACGGTGCGTTCCAGCCGTTCGGCCACTCGAGCGGCCGTCCTGAGCACTGCGGGTGTGCCGTGTGCGGCGGCCGTCGGTGGTTCCTGCGACATCACTGATGATCGGCCCTTTCGTAGCTCCGTTGACTGCCCTTGCCGGCCAGTCTCCGGCAGGTTGGCCGCAACGCGGAACGGGTGCCGGCGTCAGGTGGCGCGCACCGCAGCGTCGACGGGAGAACGTCAGCCGGGAAATGCTCGGTAGACGCACCTCCCCGACGGGTTCGCTGTCCCGTGACACGCAGGTCGGCCCGTTGTCATCGAATGCGGCCCGTTCGGTGACTTTGTCAGCATGGTTGGCCCAAGATCATGATCCTTGAGCTTGGGTGGTCGGGTGGTGTGGCCTGTTGGGCGCGGCCGGGTCCCGCGACCACCGTGGCCGTCGTGCCGAGATCCACAAGAGCAGCTTTCTTGGACTGCTGGTGTGGATGTGGGTAGTGGTCCCGTCGGGACTCGGGCCGGTTCGCGCGTGCTACCCGCTGGCTTGTCCGGCGAGATCCACCTGAGCCGCTTTCTTGAACTGCTGGTGTGGATGTCGGGCGCGGGGACGGTGACTTCTCCGGCGGTTCCGGCACCGCCGATTCGACGACGCCGATCGGGCCGGATTCACTGGCAAAGATCCCCGCCGCAGCGACCTATGGGCCGATTCCGACGGCATCCGGCGGCCGAACCATGGTCATCCAAGAAGGCCCGCGCAGGTCAACGGCCACGCGGCGGGCGAACTGGTCTGTGAAGGGAGGTTCGCCGAGGTCATCACCGCCGTCACATTTGCCGACCCACCCCTGCAAGGCGCTCCGCGCAACGCGTGGAACCCCACCACCCGGCAGTGGAACTGATCGCCACCAGCTGGCCCCCGTCGGCGCAACGCAATCGCATCACAGGTCGTTGTCATGTGGGCTGATGCTCGAGGGCGTCTCGGGCAATCCGGGGCAGCCGGTCCCCCGTCGCCCACCGGGTCAGCGGCGTCTGCCCGGCTTCCTGACGGGTTCGCTGGTGCTCGGTGTCCACGATGGACCGGGTCCGACCGAGGTGTCCAACTCGGATGGGCATGCCGCCCATCCCACACCGTTCGCGGGGAGGGCGGCACACCACGGGTTCGGGTCAGGTCATCCGGTAGACCATGACCGTGACCCGGTAGTGACCGCTGCTCTTCTTGAGGTCGAAGGCGTAGTTCCCGGTGTTGCCGGCGTTCGGCAGGTCGGCGGCCAGGCCCTGCTGGCTGAAGGCCAGGGTCTGGTCGCCGACCGGGTCGTCCTCGGCGTATTCCTCCCCGAGCGGCCCGTTCCCGTGCCAGGCGCACAGCGGGAAGCAGGAGGGGTACGGAAAGTCGGCCTCCCAGAACACGGCCCGGACCGAGAACGGCGCGCTGATGCCCCGCAGGCAGCCCCATTCGTCGTTCTCCAGCCCGCTGGGCCAGGAGCCACCACTGTTGTTCACCTGGATGTTCGGTTCGGAGAGGCAGGCCTGGGTGGACGGGAAGGTCCGGGTCTGGCCGGCGTCGAAATTGCCGAACAGCCGGGTCTGGCTGTCGAAAACCTGACCCGACACGGACGTGGTGCGGAAGCCACCATAGATCTCATCGCTCAAACCGCTGTTGACCGGCCCGGTTTCGTCGAACGCCTTGATCGTCTGAGCGAGCACCAGGTATGTGCGCTGGTTGATCGGCACGTTGTCAGCCGCGGCCGGCTGCGCCGTCGCGACGACCAGCGCGGCTGCGCCGATGCCCAGCAGAACCCTGGTCAGGGTCCGCAGGAACTCTTTCATCGAAAATACCTTTCGCTCGCGGGCCTGGCGCGGCTCGCCGGCACCGTTCGCGGACAACTGTGGGGGAAGTCCCTGTCAGGGCACTCGCAGCCGACTGTCGCGCTCCTGCGGCTCACTGTCCCGCGGCGTTCGACATCGGTTGCCACCACACCGATTCTGTCAACCCGCACAGGCATGGGCGGCGGTCAGGAACAACGCGAAGGCCGCCCAGGTCTTGATGGTCGGCGCGCTGGTCGGCATCGCGGTGCTGATCCTGTTCGCGCTCCCGTGCCGACGACTACGCCTTCCGGTACGTCCGGCCCCAGCAGTACACTCTCTGCCACAGCCTAGCTACCGGGAGTCACTCATGTCCCTCCAGCCACAGACACGCGTACACGCGTCCCATGACATCCAGCGCGGACATCACTGGCTCGTGAAGCAGGGTGCTCACGGCATGGTCGTTGACACGCATCCCCACTGGACAGGCGGCTCCTACACCGTCGAGTTCGAATCCACCGACGAGAAGCATCCGAAGCCTGTCGTCACGGTCGTCGGCCTCACGGACGGGGATGTCGAGCCGGAGTGACTGCCGTGGGAGCCTGGTGAGTCATCAGGACACGAGCCCGGTGGTCCGCACACGCAAGGGCGCGGTGCGGGGACGGTGGGACGGTCAGGTCGGGGTGTTCCGTGGCATCCCTTTCGCGGATCCGCCAGAGGGACCACGACGGTTCCAGGCACCGCGGCCGGCTGAACCTTGGGATGGGGTCCGCGAGGTCGATGTCTTCGGCCCCCCGCCACCCCAGACGTCGCCCGGCCCGCCGCCGGCAACCGAGCCCCCGGCCTCGACCCGGCACGACCCTGCCGATTGGTTGACGCTCAACATCTGGACGCCCGATCCGGGTGCGGCCGGGTTACCCGTGATGGTGTGGATCTACGGCGGCGCCTATCGGTTCGGTTCCTCGGCAGATCCTGGGTTCGACGGTGCGGTACTCGCCCGCGCCGGGGTCGTCGTGGTCACCGCCAATCACCGGGTCGGTGTCGAGGGGTACGCCGAACTCGGTGGCGCCCCGCCCAACCGGGCACTGCTTGACCAGATGGCCGCGCTGCGCTGGGTGCAGGAGGAGATCAGGACCTTCGGCGGCGATCCAGCGCGGGTCACGGTGTTCGGCGAATCGGCCGGCGCCGGCGCGATCGCAGCACTCATGGTCATGCCACTGGCAAGAGATCTCTTCAGTCGGGCGATCACGCACAGCGTGCCCGACACCTACTTCAGCCCCGACCTGGCCCGCGCCATCAGTGCCGAACTTCTCGAACCCATCGGCTTGAGACCCACGGTGACCGCCCTGGTCAATGTGTCGCCCGAACGGCTCCTGGAGGCGATGGCCCAGTTGGATCGGCGGATGCCGTCGATCAACCGACGGGGACCATTTGCCCCGGTCGTCGACGGCGAGATGCTGCCCACCGACCCATGGACCGGGCTGGCCGCCGGCGCCGCGCACGATGTGCCACTCCTGGTCGGGCACAACCGCGACGAATGGCGGCTGTTTCTTGTCCTCGGTGGCCTGGTCGGTGCG
>DATDBV010000754.1:0-2553 GCA_036524715.1 Nakamurella sp.
GATGCCAACGGGCCGACCTGCGTGTCACGGGACAGCTGCCCATAGCCGGCCACGAAAGTGCCCACTGATGGCCACGAAGTTGCCCGCTGGTGGCCACGTTTTGCCCAACTGTCTGGTTGGTTGTCGATCCGACACGCCTAGTCCGATTCTGGCCGCGTCCCGCGGTTGGGGCCGCTCCTGGGGTCCGCTTGGCGGTGCTGATGCGCCGGAGCGAGCCCCAGGAGGGACCACTTGAAGTCTGCCGAGGAATCGATGGAATTTCATGCTGCGTACGATTTGACCGGTTCGTTTCGGGCGGCGGCGGAGCTGGCGGGGTGTTCGCACCACGCGGTGGCCCGGTTGGTTGCCGAGCGGGACGCCGGCGGGCGGTGTCCGCGGGTGCGTCGGTCGCTGGTGATCGACGAGTTCCTGCCCAAGATCGAGGAGTGGGTCTACGACTCGGAGGGCAAGATCCGGGCCGACAAGGTTCATGAAGATCTGGTGCTGATGGGGTTCACCGGTTCGCCGCGGTCCTCGCGGCGGGCGGTCGCCCGGGTCAAGGCGCAGTACCGGTTGGGTCAGGCTCGGGTTCACCGGCCGTGGGTGACCTAGCCGGGGTTTTGGTTGCAGTACGACTTTGGGGGACGGCCCGTCGATCGACGGCCGGCCGACGGTGTTGTTCTGCGCGTGGCTCGCCTGGTCCCGGTTCCGGATTGTGATCCCGTTGCGGGACCGCACGATCCCGAGTGTGTTCGCCGCGTTGGACACCTCGTTCCGGATGGTGGGAGGCGGCCCCCGACTTATCTGCTGACCGACAACGAGAAGTCCGTGACGATCGAGCATGTCGCCGGACTGCCGGAGCGCAACGCGCGGGCGGTGGCGTTCGGCCGCTATTACGGGGTGACGATCCACACCTGCGTGCCCTACGACCCGGCCCAGCAAGGGCGGCGCGTAAGACACCGTCAAGCTGGCCACGGCCGACCTGTTGCCCACGGACACCAACCTGCTGCCGGCCTACGACAGCTTCGGCGAGTGGAGGCCCGTGCCGGGCGTTCATGACCATGATCAACGGCCGGGTGCACCGGGTGAACCGGCGGGTCCCGGCGGAGATGCTCGAACAGGAACGGGCCAGGCTGCATCCAGTGCCGGCGCAGCCGCACACGGTGGCGTTCGGGGTGACCCGGCAGGTCGCGACCAACACCCCGATGGTCGACGTCCAGTACGGCTTCTACTCGGTGCCGCACCGGCTGCGCGGGCAGACCGTGTGGGTGCGGGTGCACGGCGCCGGCCGCGACGAACGGATCATCATCGTGCACGTCGGCGAGCAGGGCCCGGTCGAGGTGGCCCGGCACGCCCGGGCCGAGCCGGGCAGTCCGCGGATCGACGACGAGCATTCCCGCCGGCACCGCCCGGACCGCTGCACCGGGAACCGAAAACCCAAGGGCAAGGCCGACATCGAGTTCCTCGCCCTGGGCGAGGGATCCGTGATGTGGTTGAAAGAGGCTACCGCGCAGGGCACCTCACGAATCCGGGTGCATGGCGCACGCCGTGTCGATGGCCAAGCTGACCAACCAGGGTGAAGATGTCCGGGTCCGTTCGGGGCGGTGTCGCCGAGCGCGGCCCAGCCGCGGCCTGGTTCACCCTGGAAGACCTCGGCGGGCTGATCCGCCGGCACCGCGCCGACGTGTGCCCGCAATGCGGCACCGGTTTCACCCCCGTCGGACGCCGCCGCTGGTGCTCCGACGCCTGCCACCAATAGCCTGGCGACGCCGCCGGGCAGCGCCCCCGACCCAGCCAACCCGCCAAGATCGACACCGTCTACGAATGCCCGCAATGCCAGACCCGCTACCTCGGCACCAACGCTGCGAGGACTGCAACGCCTGGTGCCGACGCCTCGGGCCGGTGTCCCGTGACACGCAGATCGGCCCGTTGTCATCCAATGCGGCCCGTTCGATGACCTTGCCACTTTGGTTGGCCCAAGATCATGATCATTTCGCTTGGGTGGTCGTGTGGTGCGGCCTGAGGGGCGCGGCCGGTCCCGCGACCGCCGTGGCTGTCTTGCCCAGATCCACAAGCGCAGCTTTCTTGAACTGCTGGTGTGGATGTCGGCGCGGGGACAGTGACCTCTCCCGCAGTTCTGGCACCGCCGATTCCACGACGCCGATCGGGCCAGATTGACTGGCAAGGATCCCAGGTAAACGGCCCCGCGGGCCAACTTCGCTGACAACCGGCAAACCGCCTCTTTGCATTCAAAAAGGCCCGCGCAAGTCAACGGCCCTGCGGTGGGCCAACTTGTCTGTCACAGGACAGCCGGGCGGTCCCTGCCCGCACTGCCTATGATCTTGTCGCCGTCACGGACCTGGTCGCCGACAACCAATACAGCGCGGGGGCCAACTCAAGCCCCGAATCCCGCGCCGCACGCCGCCCCCGCATCGGCTAAAGTTGACAGCGCCACCAAGTGGGGAAGTTCGACGAGCAACTCTGGGGAATTTGGGCGAGCGTCATCATACACGCCGGGCTTTCGCAACCGGTTGAGCAGGTGCACCGACCGATGCGGCTCGAGGCCGTACTCGA
>DATDBV010000755.1:0-5194 GCA_036524715.1 Nakamurella sp.
GGTCGGGGCCCGGTTCGACATGGAGGTGGACGCCTTCCTGGTCCTGGTGCTGGCCCTGTACGACGTCCGGCTGCTCGGCGGCTGGGTGCTGCTGATCGGGGCGGCCCGCTACCTGTTCGTCGCGGCGGGCTGGGTGTGGCCCGGGCTGCGCGACCCCACCCCGCCCCGTTACTGGGGCAAGGTCGTGGCGGCGATCCAGGGCGTCGTGCTCGCCGTCGCGATGGCCGACCTGCTGCCGAGGCCGGTGGCCACGCTGGCCACGGTTGCGGCATTGGGGCTGCTGGTCGAATCGTTCGGCCGGCAGGTGTGGTGGCTGTACCGGCACGCCCGCTCGTTCGACCACCCCGAAAGCCTTGCTGACAGCACCGCCGACCGCGGACGGTCGGCGATCCGGCGGACGCTGGCCGCGGTGACCACCGCGCTGGCCCTCGCGCTGGTGTGGTTCTCCCTGGTGGCGCCGAGCGAACCGGCGGGTTGGGGGGCGGTCGCGTTCCTGCGGATTCCGCTGGAGGCGCTGGTCGTGGTGGGCGTCGTCCTGCTGCTCCCGCCCCGCCCGGGACGGGTGGTGGCGGTGCTGTGCGGCGCCGTCCTCGGGGTGCTGACCGTGGTCAAGCTGCTCGACATCGGATTCCGGTCGGCCCTGGGTCGACCGTTCAACCCGTTGTCCGACTGGGCCTACGCCGGTTCCTTCGTCGAGTTGCTGGGCGACTCGCTCGGTGAGTTCGCGGCGGTGGCCATCGGGATCGGCATCGTCGTGACGATGGTGGCGCTGCTGGTGACGGTGCCGTTGGCGGTTCGCCGGCTGACCCGGCTGGCCGGGCGCGACCGCGCCGTCACCTACCGGTTCGTCGGCGCGTTCGGCGCCGTCTGGCTGGTCGGGGCGACGGTGGGTCTGCAGGTCTCCCCCGGGGCCCCGCTGGCCGCCGCCGAAGCCGCCGGCCAGGCCTACCGGGAGGTCACGACGGTCCGCTCCACCCTGGCCGACCGGCAGGACTTCCAGGACCGGCTGGCCGCCCCGGTCGCCGCCCCGGGTTCCCTCTCCGGCCTGCGGGGCAAGGACGTGGTGATCGTTTTCATCGAGAGCTACGGCCGGGTGGCGATCGAGGATCAACGGATCGCGCCGGGGGTCGACGCAGTGCTGGACAACGGCACCCGGCAGCTGACCGCGGCCGGCTTCACCTGCCGGAGCGCGTTTCTCACCTCACCCACCTTCGGCGGGATCAGCTGGCTCGCCCATGCCACCCTGCAGAGCGGGCTGTGGGTGGACAGCCAGCCGCGGTACGACCAGCTGATGCTCGCCGACCGCCCGACGCTGACCTCCGCGTTCGGCCGGGCCGGTTGGCGCACGGTGCTGGACGCGCCGGCGAACACCCGGGACTGGCCCGAGGCGGCGTCCTTCTACCACGCGGACCAGGTGTACGACGCCCGGACGGTCGGGTACCGCGGGCCGCCGTTCGCGTTCGACGCCGCGCCCGACCAGTACACCCTCGCCCACTTCCGGCGCACCGAGCTGACCCCGGCGAACCGGGCCCCGGTGATGGCCGAGATCGACCTGCTGAGCAGCCACAGCCCCTGGGTGCCGTTGCCGGAGCTGGTCGACTGGACCGAGATCGGCGACGGGGGCGTGTTCGCCGGCATGCCCGATCGTTCGCCGTCCGTCGACGACGTGTGGGCCGACCGGGACCGGGTGCGCGCCGCCTACGGGGCGACGATCGAATACAGCCTGTCCGCGCTGATCTCGTTCCTGCTGTCCTACGGCGACGAGAACCTGGTGCTGGTGATCCTGGGCGATCATCAGCCGACGCCGATCGTCAGCGGCGACGCCGCCGGCCACGACGTGCCGGTGACCATCGTCGGCAAGGACCCGGCGGTGTTCACGGCGATCGACTCCTGGGGCTGGCCCAACGGCCTGAACCCGGACCCGCAGGCGCCGGTGTGGCGGATGGATGCCTTCCACGACCGGTTCCTGAGCGCGTTCGGCGGGTGATTCTCGACCGCCCCGACATCGGCGCCCCTGTCCCGCCGTCGTGTGATGTCATGCCTGGATGGCCGTGCCCGACCCGTCGACGATTCTCGAGCTCCCCGACGCGGCCGCCTGGGACGCCTGGCTGTCGGCCAACCACGCGGACACGGCGCAGGCGTGGCTGCGGATCGCCAAGCGCGGCTCGGGCCTGCCGGTGATCGCCATCGCCGACGCGCTGGACGTGGCCTTGTGCTGGGGGTGGATCGACGGTCAGCGTCGATCCGGCGACGATGTGTCGTTCCTGCAGCGGTACTGCCCCCGCCGGCCACGCAGCGCCTGGTCGCAGGTCAACGTCGGCAAGGTGGAGAAGTTGATCGCGGCCGGCCGGATGCGGCCGGCCGGCCTGGCCCAGGTCGACGCGGCCAAGGCCGACGGGCGGTGGGCCGGCGCGTACGAACGGCAGAGCACCGCCGAACCGCCGCCGGATCTGGTGGCGGCGCTGGCCGCGAATCCCGCGGCGCAGGCGGCATTCGGCAAGCTCGGCCGGTCGGACCGCTTCCTGGTGATCATGGCCCTAGCCAAGGCCCGCACCCCGGACGGGCGGGCCCGGACGCTGGCCCGGGCGATCGTGCAGTTGACCACCGGGGCCTGAGGGGCGATCGGCCAGAGGTCCGGATCGAGGGAGGAGTTGGTGTCCTTCCGCGTCAACGGGAAGGACCGAAACTCCGGCCTCGATTCGCGCCAGCCGGGTTCTGGGTGGGCGCACAGCGTCCGCACATCCAAGCCCAACCGGCGTCAGGCACTCTCGATGCGGTGAGCATCTCCACCGACTCGTCCGAAGCCCTGTCCGGCCAGCGTGGCCGCACCGCCGTGCTGCTCGGTGGCGTGCCCGGCGCCGGGAAGTCGACCGCCATCGCTGCCGTCGTCGCCGGACGCACCGATGTCGAGGTCATCGACTCCGACATCGTTCGCGGCCGGCTGCGGGCCCGGCTGCCGGCGGGATTGCCGTACCGGCGGTTTCGCTGGCTGGTGCATACCGCCACCGTCCTGTGGATCTTCGGCGTCCTGCTCCGGGGTCCCCTGGACAACAAGGCCCTGCTCGTCCACGATCCGAGCACCCGGCCGCGACGCCGGGCGGTCTTCGCCCGCCTCGCCCGGTACCGCGGTTGGACGCCGACCCTGATGTTCATCGACGTCACCCGGGACGACGCGGAACGGGGTCAACGGGATCGGCGACGTGTGGTGCGGTCGGCGGCGTTCGACCGGCACTGGGCGCGCTGGCTCGACCTGCGAGGCGCGCTGATCGAGGCGCCAGCTGACCTGGACGGCGGGCGCTGGGACCGGGTGGAACTGGCCGACCGGAACGAAGCGGTGGCCACCCTGCAGGCGCTGCTGCCGGCCCCGCCGCGGCCGGCAACCGATGGTCGCTCGTCGCGCCGCCGGCGAGCGAGCCGCTGGATCAGCTCGACGCGAAAGCCCGGACCGGGGTCTGAACCGGGCTCAGCGACGGCTCCACTCGGGCGGGCCGCTGGCGTGACCCGGCTTGCCGATGCCTACCTGCCGCAGGCCGGTGCCGTCCACGTTGATTACCCAGATCTGACCGTCATTGTTGCCGGCCGCGTTCACCCGGTTGCTGTAGAACGCCAACTGGGCGCCGTCCGGGGAGACCGTCGGGTCGTTGTCGAACGCGGTCCCGTCGGTGATCGGCGTCAGCCCTGACCCGTCGGCGTTCACCCGTAGGAGCTGCGCGGTCGAACCACCGGAGGCGTCCTCGGTCGCCCGGCGGAAGTAGAGGTACTTGCCGTCCGGGCTCCAGACCGGGTCGACGTCGTTGGCCCGGGCCCCCGGGGTCGTGACCTGCTTGGGCGCTTCGCTGCCGTTCACCGGCTGCACGTAGATGGCGCCGCTGTGCTCCTCCGGCGTCGTCGATGCCCAGTACGCCAGCAGCTTCCCGTCCGGCGAGTAGGTCGGGTCGTCGAACGCCGGGAATCCGGTGTTGATGGTGCTGCGCAGGGTGCCGTCGACGCTGATCAGCGCGAGTTTGTCCTGCTCGCCGCTGCGGCACGAGACTGCGATCTCCGCGGTGTCCACCGGGTTCCAGGCCGGGCGCTGCGGGTTCTCGCAGAACTCCGAGTCCACCGTCACCAGGGGCCGGTCGCCGGTGCCGTCGGCCGCCATCATCCGCAGTTCGACCCCGTGCTCGCTGGTCTGGCCGTACAGGATGGTGCTGCGATCGGGGGACATCGTCGGCCACTGCGATCCGGGTGCGTCCTTGGTCAGCTTCGCGCCGACCATGCCCGTCGTCGCGTCGATGACGTACAGGTCGTGCTGGCCGTCCTCGTCGCGGGTGACGATCATCTGGGCATCGGTGAGCGGCGCCGAGCGCGGCACGCCCGCGATCGGCGCCGGCGTCTTCGTGGTCGGGCTGCCGGCCGTCGGCGACGCCGAACTTGATGTGGCGGTCGACGAGGTCGCCGCGCTGGACGACGGGGCGGCTGACGGCGACGACGCCTTGGAGGTGGTCGCGATCGAGGTCGAGGGCGTGGCGGGGGTGCCGCCGACACTGGCGCACGAGGCCAGCGCGACCGCGGCGACGGCGACCAGGCCGGCTCTGACTGTGATCGGGCGTGCGGTAGCCCGTCCGTGCGACATGTCCCCATTCTGCCACCGGATGATCACGGAGCCAGCGCCTTTGGCCGATACCACGGCATTGACCTGCGCGATTGCGCGAACGCCGACACAAGGTCTGCCCCATCGTGCACGTGCACGGACCGAGACGAACACGGCACGCCGACCGGTTGTTGAACATCCATCAATGGGGTAGCTTCATCGGGCACCACGCGGGGGATGCGCACTTGGGGCGCCTTGCCGGGTTCAATTCCTGGGTCCTCCACCACGGGACAGGGTCGGGTAGCCCGGGGCGTCTCAGCCCCGGGCTCCCACAGATCCGTACGGTCGCGGTAGGGACCGCCCTTACGGGCGGCCCCCCGCACAGATCCCAGCGTGCGGGATTACCGCACTGGGCTCCTACCTCGGGTGTTGGCGTCGAAGCGCACGCTGGGCCAGGGATGCGTGACGCGGACGGGTGGTAGCCATCGTTTGGCGACGCGGTTCATCCGCTCCCAGTTCAGGCGGGTGCGCTGGCTGCGGCGCCGCAGCGCCCGATACCAGTGCCACGTCGCCTGAGTCCGGAAGGCATTCATCGCCGGGCTGTTGCCGGGCACGGCGTAG
>DATDBV010000756.1:0-4275 GCA_036524715.1 Nakamurella sp.
CACCCGAGCTCAAGGATCATGATCTTGGGCCAACCATGCTGACAAAGTCACCGAACGGGCCGGCCGCGAGTCTGCCCGAGTTGTGTCGCTCACCGACAACAGATGTGTCGCCCCCGGGCAATCCCGGTCGGTGATCCACGGCCAGACTTGGGGCACCTCGATGACGAGGCAGAGGAGGAAACATGGCCAGTTCCGAGAACGTGCGAGATTCCGAATTTCTCCCGCCATCCGTGTGGGATGGCAAGATCTTCAACGGCTCGTGGACGTCAGCAGCTTCGACCGTCACCATCACCGAGCCGGCCACCGGTAACGCCCTCGGCGTGACCGGCATCGCGGACGCGGGTGCCATCGCCGATGCCGCGAATTCCGCCGCGGCGGCTCAACGAGAGTGGGCGGCCACCAGCTACGAGCAACGGGCGGCGGTGCTGCGGGCGGCCGCGCGGATCGCGGAGGAGAACGTCGACGAGATCAGCGATTGGCTCGTGCGCGATTCCGGTTCTACCCGGCCCAAGGCCGCTTTCGAGGTCTCGATCACCATCAAGGCGCTGCACGAGGCGGCCGGCCTGCCCTCGCGGGCCACCGGGGAGGTCCTGCCGAGCGTCGACGGGAAGTTGACGCTGGCTCGCCGGCGGCCGATCGGAGTGGTCGGCGTCATCTCGCCGTTTAACTTTCCGCTCTACCTGTCGATGCGCGCGGTGGCGCCGGCACTGGCACTCGGCAACGCCGTCGTGCACAAGCCGGATCCGCGCACGCCGATCTCCGGTGGCTTCGCCATCGCCCGGATCTTCGAGTTGGCCGGTCTGCCCGCCGGTGTTCTGCATGTCGTCCCCGGCGCCCGAGAAGCCGGGGAGGCCATCACCAGTGACCCCAACATCTCGATGGTGCAGTTCACCGGATCGACCGGTGCCGGCCGCAAGGTCGGCGAGGCCGCCGGACGGCACCTGAAGAAGGTTTCACTCGAACTGGGCGGCAAGAACTCCCTGCTCATCCTCGATGATGCGGACCTGGACCTGGCGGTGGCCAATACCGCGTGGGGCGCCTACCTGCATCAGGGCCAGATCTGCATGGCGACCGGACGGGTGCTGGTGCACCGGTCGATCCACGGCCCGTTCCTGGAGAAGCTGACGGCAAAGGCCAAGTCGCTGCCCGTCGGCGACCCGGCCACCGGCGAGGTTGCCCTCGGCCCGCTGATCGACGCACACCAGCGCGACCACGCCCTCAACGTCGTCGAGCGGTCCGCGGCGGCGGGGGCGACCGTCGAGGTGGGCGGCGCCTGCGACCAATTGTTCTTCCAGCCGACAGTGCTCAGCGGTGTCACCCCCGGCAACCCCGCATTCCACGAAGAGATCTTCGCCCCGGTCGCCGTCGTCGTCGCGTTCGACACCGACGATGAAGCAGTTCGGCTCGCCAACGACACGGAATACGGCTTGTCGACGGGCATCATCTCCGCCGATGTGGGCCGGGCACTCGCCCTTGGTGAACGGATCGAGACCGGGTTGCTGCACATCAACGACCAGACCGTCAACGACGACGTGATCAACCCGTTCGGCGGCGTCGGGGCGTCGGGCAACGGCACCAGCATCGGAGGCTGCGCCAACTGGGAGGAGTTCACCCAATGGCAATGGTTGACCATCCGGGACAAGGCACCTGCGTATCCGATCTGACCTGACCCCATCAAGGACTGGAGAGAGAACTTGCTCAACAGCGAATCTCGCGAGGTCACGGTTGCGTCGGCCCGCGCCAAGGCAGAGCCCTTCACGATCGAGAAGGGCAGCATCCGCGCCCCGCGGGCCGACGAGGTGCTGGTGAAGGTGGTCGCGACCGGCCTGTGCCACACCGACCTCATCGTGCGTGATCAGCACTACCCGGTGCCGCTGCCCGCGGTACTCGGGCACGAGGGTGCCGGCATCGTAAGCAGGTCGGGCCGGATGTCACCACTGTCTCGCCGGGTGATCCGGTGGTGTTGTCGTTCGGCTACTGCGGCAGTTGCGCGTTGCGCGCAGTGTGCCGCGGGCCTGCCCGGCTATTGTTCCGACTTCTTCGGGCTCAACTTCGGCGGCTCGGACCTGGCAGGCAACACCGCGCTGCGGGACGCGGACGGTCACGCGTTGCACGACCACTTCTTCGCCCAGAGTTCGTTCGCCACCTACGCCCTGGCACGTGAGAACAGCACCGTGAAGGTGCCGACGGACGTGCCGTTGGAGCTCCTCGGTCCGCTCGGCCGCGGCATCCAGACCGGCGCGGGCGCGGTGATCAACTCCCTGCAGGTCCGGCCCGGCACCAGTTTCGCCTGCTACGGGGCCGGTGCGGTCGGCCTGAGCGCGGTGATGGCGGCCAAGGTGGTCGGCGCCACGTCGATCGTCGCCATTGACGTGATGCCGTCTCGACTCGAGCTGGCCAAGGAACTCGGCGCCACCCACACGGTGAACAGTCGAGAGGTCGACCTGCTCGGCGGGCGAAGCATCCGCGGCATCGTCGAGGGTGACTCGGTGCCCCGGACCTTCATCCCGAAGAGCATCGAACTCCACCGACAGGGCCGGTTCCCGTTCGACAAGCTGGTGAATCTACTCGCTGGACCAGATCAACGAGGCCGCCGAGGACAGTCACCGTGGCGACACCCTCAAAGCAGTCCTGCGGATGCCGGGTTGAGGGCCTGACGCCGAAAGGTGCTCGGGGACAAGCCAAAAGCCGCCCGAAACGACCGGGACAGCCAGGGCTGGTCGACCACACCCCACCTCGCCGCGACTGCGGCGATCGGTCGGTGCGCGAGGGTGCGGTCGGCCAGGTCGCGGCGGATCGCCCGCAGGCGTTCCTCGCGCACCAACGAACTGAAGGTCAGATCCTGCCCGGCGAGCAACCGCTGCACCGAGCGAGCCGACATGTGGTGTCTGGCCGCAACGCCTTCCACACTCAGCCGCGAATCGTCGATGTTGGCCTTGATGAAGCGCACCAGCTGTTCCGCGACAACATCGGGGCTGACCTCGATGGCCCGGTCCACGATCTGGGTGAGCGCCGCACTGAGCAAGGCGATCCCGGCGGTCCGGATGTGGGTCGTGGCCAACTGCGCCGGATCGGGCACGGAGACGATGTCGGCAAGATAGGAGGCGTAGAGCCGACCCGGTCCGCTCGAAGCAACGATGGGTTGATGCATCAGCCGGGCCAGCCGCTGCGGCGACAACGACAGGTCTCGGCGTGCGACGGTCATGACGCTCACCTGCCAGGGGCCGTGATTGGTCAGACGATAGGGCTTGTCGGTGTCGTAGAGGGCGAACTCGCCGGGCCCGACAGTGACCTCGGCGCCGGACTGCGCGATCGTCATGGTGCCCTGAACCATCAGGCAGACCTTCAGCTGGTCGCGCTGCTCACGACGCGCTGCCTGCGCTGTCCTCACCAGTGTTTGCTGCGTACCCCAGATGCGGTGCACGCTGATGTCATCCAGGCCGATGCTGCGCAACCGACCCATGGGGTCCTGTTCCGGATGTGCGCCACCCGGTCGCGCCGTCAGCCCATGGAATCGGGCCGCAAGAGCGGCAAGCCAGTACTCGCCGTCGAGTCCTGCCATGCTCACCTCCCCAGGTGGGTCGGGCGAGAGCGAACCGCCATTCGATGGACGCCAAGGGGGCCGAATACTGACGAGACTACTGTTCGCGGTGGTACCGGAAGTCCCGCCGTTCGAGGATCAGCGAGGTGGCCATGCCGGCCACCAAACCCCAGAACGCCGCGCCGATGTTGAGGACGGTGATGTCGGAGACCGTGACGATGAAGGTCACCAGTGCGCCGAGGGAACACCGTCCGCCGAACGCGGTGACGAACGCGACCTGCAGGACCCGGAGCATCGCCAGGCCGGCGAGCACACCGACGAACGCCGGTGGCATGCCGAGCATCGCCCGGGTGAACAGCGGGGCGAGGAGTCCGAAGCCGATCGCCAGGAGGCCGTTGACGATCCCCGCCGTGTACTGGCGGGTGCGCTCGCCGGACGCGACGAGCAGCGCGTTCGTGGGCCCGGTCAGGCAGGTGCAGACGCCGCCGACCGCCGCCACCAGCACGGTCCAGGCGCCGCAGGCCAAGGTGACGAAGTTGATCGGCACGGTGTGGCCGGCGGTCTTGAGCACTGCCAACCCCTGCCCGTTCTGGACGACCAGGACGGTGATGGCCAGCGGGATGACCAGCTCGACCATCGCCTGGATCGACCACTGCGGAACCACCAACACCGGTTGGGCCAGCCAGGTTCCCTCACCCGGGGCCGGCTCGAACCGACCAAGCACGACGACCATC
>DATDBV010000757.1:0-4073 GCA_036524715.1 Nakamurella sp.
CACGACCGGATCCTGGAAAGTGTAGGCCGCGGTATGAAAACCGAGGTAGCGCAAGAACTTCCGCTCCGACCCGAACGTCATCTCGCGTATCCGGGAGTGGATCCCGTCCGCACCGACGAGCAGGTCCGCATCGTGCACGCTCCCGTCGGTCAGGGTGACCTGCACGTCGTCGGGGCCGTCGTGGATCTCGGAAACGCTACAGCCATACCGCAGCTCGACCCGATCTGCGACGAGCTCGCGCAGCGCCAGCTCGAGGTCCGGTCGCATGATGCTCAGCAGTCGACCGCCTGCCCCGCGCGCGAAGTTCGCGAAGCTGAGTCCGGCCACCCGGCGGCCGCGCGCATTGAAGTAGCTCACCTCCTCGACGACGTAGCCGAGCTCCTCGAGCCGCGGCAGTACTCCGATCCGGTCGGCCACGTCGTACCCGAGCCCGAAGAAGTCCATCATGTAGCCCTGCGCTCGCGGCCCCGGCGCCTTCTCGACAACCGTGACTTGCCAGCCGAACTCGGTCAGCCGCTGCGCAACGGTCAGCCCCGCGATGCCGGCCCCGCAGATGATCGCCCTCATGATGAGGCTCCTTTCCCGTCGGTCGCGTCGTTCTGCAGCAGGCGCCGGAGCACCGGAAGCACCCTGGCCGATGTCAATGCCGGGTCCAGGGCGCGGTGCAGCATCATGCCGTCCAGCACCGCCGCCAACGCGGCCGCGCTCTCGACCGGACGGGAGACGGCCGCCTCCGCCAACCACTGGGCGACCTGGCGACGGAAGTCATCCAGCACCCCGGTCAGCTCGTCCCGCATCGCCGGGTCGCGGGTCGCGGCGAGATAGGACTCGGCGAAGAGCAGCGAGGTGGGGTCCGTGCCGGTGTAGCCATCCAGACCGGCCAGCAACAGCGCGAGCGCCTGGTCCGGGGTGTCGGCCTGCGCCAACGCGGAGCCGACCCCGCCGAGCAGGTCCCGGATCGCCGACGTTGCCGCCGCGCGGAGCACCGCCTGAACCGAGTCGAAGTGGTAGTGGACCAGGCCGGGTGCGACACCCGCACGATCCGCGAGATTCCTGGTACTGACGGCGCTCCACCCCCGTTCGGCGATGAGTTGCCGGGCGGCGGCCATCAGCTTCGTCCGAACCTCCCGGCCCCGTTCGGCGGCGGTGGTACCCAGCATTCCCACGACCTCCTTGCCGTCTGCGCTCGGGTTGGGCACTCGCCTTGGACGTTCGCCCAAACCCAGTGTAGACCCAAGTCGCTCAGTGACCGGCGCCGATCCGCCGCGCCGCGGACGGCAGGTGCAGTTGGGCCAGCACCGCATCGGCCCGCGGCGTCACCGACGAGCGGGTGAACAGCGACACCACGACCATCGTGAGGAACGAGGCCGGCACCGAGGCAACGGCCGGCTGCCCGAGCAACGACTCCAGCGAGCCGGTCGAGGCGGCCGGGATCGCCACCCAGGTGACCAGGGCGCCCAGCGACACAGCACCCCCGACGATCAGCCCGGCGAGCGCACCGGCGGTGGTCAGCCCCCGCCACCAGATGCCCAGCACCAGCAGCGGGCAGAACGTGGACGCCGCGACCGCGAACGCCATGCCGACCACCCGGGAAATGTCGACGCTGGTCGTCGGCAGGGCGATCACCAGCGGAACCAGACCGGCCACCACCGCGGCGGCCCGGAAGTCCCGCACCCGGCCACGCAGCACATCCGTGGACAGCACCCCGGCCGCCGCCACCACCAGACCCGAGGACGTCGACAGGAACGCGGCGAAGGCACCCGCGGCCACCAGCGCCGCCAGCAGGGCACCCAGCACGCCGCCCACCACCTGGGCGGGCAGGCCGAGCAGCAGGCTGTCCGCCTGGCCCGGAGCCGGCGGCGGCATGACCGTGTGCATGAGCACCCCGGCCAGCGTCGGGAAGGCGTAGAACACTCCCAGCAACGCGATCACCCGCACCGTCGTGGCGCGCGCAGATCCGCCGTCGACGTTCGTGTAGAACCGGACCAGCACGTGCGGCAGACCCATGGTGCCCAGGAACGTGGCCAGCATCAGCGAGTAGATCTCGGGCGCCGACTCCCCCGCGCCCAGGCCGGTCCCGGCGTTCGCCCAGTCCCCGGTGAACAGGTCCGGGATCCCGGGACGGGTCACCGCGAAGGCCACCAGCACCGGCAGCGAGATGGCGACCAGCTTGAACCAGTACTGCAACGCCTGGACCAGGGTGATCGAGCGCATCCCGCCGGCCACCACATTCAAGGTGACGACGACGGCGACGACAGTCACGCCGACCCAGCGAGGCAGCCCGGTGACCTTTTGCAGCACCAGGCCGGCCCCGTGCAACAGCGGAACCATGTACAGCCAGGCGATGGCCAGCACCAGCCCGGTCGCCAGGCCGCGCAAACGCCGGGATCCCCACCGGATCTCGGCGAAATCGGGCACGGTATAGGCGCCCGAACGACGCAGCGGTGCGGCCACGAACAGCTGCAGCGCCAGGTAGCCCGCCGTGAAACCCACCGGGTACCAGAGCGCGTCCGGCCCGTACACCGCGATCAGCCCGGCGACCCCGAGGAACGACGCGGCCGAGAGGTACTCGCCGGAGATCGCGGCCGCGTTCCAGGCCGGCCGCACCGTCCGCGAGGCGACCAGGAAGTCGTTGGTGGTGCGGGCGAACCGAACGCCGTACGCGCCGATCACCCCGGTGAGCAGGACCACCAGGGTGATCGCCACCAGGGACAGGGTGGAGCCGTCGAACGTCATGGGTGCTCGTCCTGATCCCGCCCGAGCAGCGCGGTGAAGTCTCGCTCGATCCGCTCCGCCTGCCGGCGGTGCCAACGGGCCAGCAGGTACAGGATCGGGTAGGCCAGCACGCCGAGCAACCACCAGGCGACCGGAATGCCCAGCACCCGAGCCTGTCCGAACGCCGGGACGAGGGCGAACAGCGCGGGCAGCGGGGCGAACAGGGCCAGCGCGAGCACCGCGATTCGGATCGAGGCGGCCAGCTGGGCCCGGACCAGTCCGCGGACCAGCTCCCGGCCGAGTTCGGTCTGCTCGGCCACCTCGGCTCCGCGCAGCACCGGACGGCGGGACGGGCGCCGGTCGGCCAGGACGATCCGGACCCGCCGCGGCGGATGCCGGTCGGTCACCGGCCGGGCCGGCGGCCGGCCAGCAGCTGCTGCTTGAGGGTGCGCAGGTGGCGTCGACTGACCGGCAGATCGGCGACGGTCGGCTGGCCGGAGACCAGAATGCGGTAGCCGCCGTCGACCGACCGGAGCTCGACGATGCGGTTCAGCGCGACCAGGTAGCCGCGGTGCACCCGGACGAACCCGGCGGGCGCCCACTCCTCCTGGAGCACCGCCAGCGGCGTGCGGATCAGGTGGCTGCCGCCACCGGTCACGTGCAGGCGTGCGTAGTCGCCCTGCGCCTCGGCCCAGCACACCGAGGAACGCGGCACGAAGCGGGTGCTGCCGGCCAGGTCGACGGCGATCATCACGTCCTGCTGGCCCGGGTCGGCAACCGCCGGTGCCGCCGGTCGATCGGATTCGCCCGCGGGCGTCCCGGTGGATCGGCGCCGGTCCACCTGCACGGCCGCGTCCCGGGCGGCGCAGAACCGGGTGACCGCCTCGGCCAGCCGCGCGGCCCGGACCGGCTTGAGCAGATAGTCCACCGCCCCGATCTCGTAGGCCTCGACCGCGCGGTTGTCGTGCGCGGACAGGAACGCGACCGCCGGCGGCCGGGGCAGTCCGGACAGCACCCGGGCCAGGTCGACGCCGTCCCAACCCGGCATGGCGATGTCGAGCAGCACCGCGTCCGGCACCGGTGTGTCCTCGTCGGTGCGGGTGAGCAGGGCCATCGCCTCCGCGGCGTTGCCGGCCGTGAGGATCGTGCCGACCCGCGGGTCGCCGCGCAGCAGGTAGGCCACCTCGTCCAGGGCCGGCGCCTCGTCGTCGACGGCGAGCACGGTCAGGCCGGTCGGTCGCGTTGCGGACTCGTTCGACCGCGCTTGGTCACCGACGCCTGGCCGCACCCACGCCTCCTGTCACTTGCTGCTGCTGACTGCATCCTGACCGCTGCCGCAGGCTCCGACAAGCCCGACG
>DATDBV010000758.1:0-4099 GCA_036524715.1 Nakamurella sp.
GTACGGGCCGGCTGCGGCGCCCGGCGGCGGCCCGGGCGGGCCCGGCGCCCAGGTGCGGCCCGCGCCCGGTGGTCCCGTGTCGCCCGGACCGCCCGGGTACGGCTGACCCTGATACTGGGCCGGACCCTGATACTGGGCCGGATTCCAGGCCGGCGCTGCACCCGGCGGCCCGGGCCATGGCTGGCCGGGCGGGGGCTGTCCGGCCCCGTAGACGGGCGGCTGCTGGCCCCCGGATGTGCCCGGGCGGCCGGCCGGAGGGTTGGGCCAACCTGGTGGGGTCGGCGGTGGCTGCTGCTGGCCCGGTGGTGGCCGGCCGCCCCCTGGCTGCTGCCAACCAGGTGGCTGCTGCCAGCCGGGTGGCGGTGGCGAACCAGGTGGCTGCTGCCAACCAGGTGGCGGTGCAGAACCGGGTGGCTGCTGCCAACCGGGTTGCGGTGCAGACCCAGGCTGCTGCCAACCGGGTGGCGGTGGAGAACCAGGTGGCTGATGAAGGCCGGGCTGCTGGTACCGCGGAGGCTGCGAATATCCCGATGACGGTGCCGACGTCGGTGGCGGCCCTGGTGGAGGGCCGCCGGGGGGAGAACCCGGCGAGTCGGGCGCCGCATGCCGAGCCGGGGCGGCTCGATCGACCGGCAGATCACGGACGGGCGGGTGCGCCGTCGGCGCGGCCGGACTCGGGTCGGCCGCCGGCTCTTCCGGCTTCCACGGCAGCCGGACCTGCTGGGTCGGCAGGTCCTGGCCCGGCTCGGCGTCACCGATCGAGGGCGTAGACGGATCCCGGTCGGGTTCGGTGGCGTTCACGATCGCTCCCCGGGGATCGGCAGGGTTCGGGTCGGCACGCGGCGGGTCACCACAGCGGAAGTCCGGATGCGGTGAAGAACCAGAAGGCGGAGGAGAACCAGACGACGACCAAGGCGGCGGCGAGCAAGCCACCCAGCAGGGGCAGCGTCCAGCCGGGGAGGCGGTGCAGCCGCAGCGAGAGCATCTTGGCCGCGAAGACCCCGTAGAACAGGCAACCGACGATCGAATGGATCAGGGTGCGGGCGGAGGAGTCGGAGAACCCCAGCGACCAGATGCACTGGAAGGCCACCGGAAGGGTCAGCACGAATGCGGTCACGCCGGACCATCGATGGACCGGACTGGCCCAGGCGGGTGATCCGCCGACCCCCGGCAACCGCCCCCACATGGCCAGCGCGCTGACCACCTGCACGACCAGGAAGATCATCGCGGCCGTGGTGAGCCAGCTCTTGGCGGCCAGCAGGGTGCTGAAGCCGAACGTCGTGATCGCGGCGCCGTTGCCCGGATGGACCCGCGAGTAGGCGGCCAGTACCGCGGCAACAACGAGGCCGAGCGCGACCACCGCGGCCAGGCCCCATCGGGGCTGCTGGCGGACAGGCGCGGCCTGCGTGGACGTCACGATCCCCACCCCAATCCGGGCTCGGTGGGGAGCCCGTCGCTCCGGACGCCCGGACCTTCCGGTGCATACGGCCATCACGCCCGCGCGGTTCTCGCTCGCGGGCCGGGCCCGATCGCGCCCGCAAGCCGGTCGGCGAGCACGTCCCGGGATGCGGTTTGGGAACCCGGGGAGTGCCGACGTGGTCGGCGGCCACTGATCGGACAGCATCAACGGTGCGCCCGGCAGCGGGCGGCCGTCAAGATCGTTTCCTCGCTCGTGCCCCATCGGGCAGGTGGTGTCGCACGACCGACCGGCGTCCACTCAGGTTGCGAGGCGGGCGGTCATCGTCGACGAGGGCCGTCGGGCCGGACGGACCCACCGGGCGGCACGAGTCGACCACCGGCGAGGGTCGGGCGGTCAAGGGACCCGAGGGTGCGATCCGCGACCCGTCGGTGCCGACCGGGTCGTCCTGCTGTGCCGGAGGTATGCGGACGGTATGCGTTTGGTCACCGGGGCCGGAATCGCACCTGATGGTCACTCCGGGCACCTATTCTGGCCACGATGTCAGGGCCTTCGCCGCCGGCCCGGCCCGCTCGTTTCACGCGCATCCGACCGGCTCCCCGGAATCATTGCCCAGGCGAATGAACTTCGTTGCGGCTCAGCGCGTCTGATCCTCGGCGTGACCGAGATCCGGCCGAGCCACACCACGACCCATCGCGGAGGACCAGATGACCACCCACCGATTGCCGACCGTCAGGCGGATCGCGTTGACGCTCGGCCTGGGCGGGTTGCTCGTCGCGGTCGCCGCCTGCTCCGGCAGCACCGGTGGGGGCACCATCACCCAGGTCGCCGGCGCGGCCGCGGTCGGCCAGTCCGCCGGGGGCGCCTCGGGAGACACCCCGTCGTCCGACGCCGCGGCCAAGCCGGTCGCCGCCGTCACCGCATCGCCCAAGCTCGGCGCCGACGACATCTCGCCCACCGACCCCGTCACCATCACCGTGGCCCAGGGCACGATCAGCGAGCTGACGATGACCAATCCTGCCGGCGCGCAGGTGGACGGCACCCTGTCCGCCGACCGCACCAGCTGGACCCTGGCCGAGCCGCTGGGCTACGGCAAGGAGTACCAGGTCACCGGCACCGCGGTCGGTACCGACGGGAGGTCCGTCGCGATCAAGGGCGCCTACACCACGGTGACGCCGGTCGACGAGATCACCACGTCCATCTCGCCGGGTGATGGCGCCGTGGTCGGCGTGGCCGCTCCGGTGATCGTGGATCTTGGCTACGAACCCGAGGACAAAGCGCTGATCGAACAGCATGTCAAGATCACCACCACCCCGGCGGTGGAGGGCTCCTGGGCCTGGATCAAGCACGACGGCGACCAGTACGAATCGCTCGACTGGCGGCCGAAGGAGTTCTGGCCGACGGGCACGACGGTGCACGTCGAGTCCGACATCTACGGGGTGTCGTTCGGCGACGGCTACTACGGCGGCGACAACGTGACCAGCGACTTCACCATCGGTCGCAACCAGGTCGTGCTGGCCGACGCCACCACCCATCAGATCGTCGTCCAGCGGGACGGTCAGACCATCGCCACCTACGACGCCTCCTACGGTAGCGGGGACGAGATCGGCGACCCGAACCGCGTCACCCGCTCCGGCACGCATGTCGTCAGCGACATGCAGGAGACGGTGAAGATGAGCAATCCGGCGTACGGCTACACCAACGTGACCGAGCACTGGGCGGTCCGGATCAGCAACAACGGCGAGTTCATCCACCAGAACCAGGACACGGTCGGCGACCAGGGCGTGGACAACGTCAGTCACGGCTGCATCAACCTGTCCGCGGCCAGCGCGCAGGAGTACTACGCGTCCGCGATGATCGGCGACCCGGTGATCGTCACCGGGACCAGCGTCCCGCTGTCCAAGGCCGACGGCGACGTCTACGACTGGTCGTACACGTGGGACGAGTGGCAGGCGCTGTCCACCTGACCCACCGCGGTGAGCGTCCGGACGGGGCAGCGGACCGGCTAGACTCTCCCACGCCGCCGCTGTAGCTCAGTCGGCAGAGCGTCTCACTCGTAATGAGAAGGTCTGGGGTTCGATTCCCCACAGCGGCTCAAGTGCCCTCACCTGCGCAAACAGGTGGGGGCATGATCTTTTAGAGCAAGATCAGGATTCCGATGATCATGGAAAACCGGAATCTTTGTCGCATCCGAGCGGGGCATCGGCGGAATCCCGTCGCACCTATAGACCCCCCATCGCACGCAGTCGCGTAGGCTCGCGGGCACCGGCGTCGGAGCGGAATCGCGGCCGACGAACTGCACGAGGCGTGAGGCACGAGACCCGCCCGGGGAGCACCCCGACGGCGGTCGGCCAGCTCACCCCGGAGCCCCTGGTGCCCCCACCGAAGACCCTGACCGCGTCCGCGGCCCTGACCGGCCGCACCCTGACCACCGCGTTCGGCGACACTCTGCCGGTGCTCGCCGACCTGGGCCAGGTCGCCCAGTACCTGGGCGTGCACCGGGCCACCGCCTACCGCCGGGCGGCCCGCGACCCCGATTCGATTCCCGGTCTGCGCCGGTACGGCGGCAGTTGGCGGGTGGCCACGGCGACCCTGCTGGACGAGCTGGGCGTGCCGTACACGTTCGACCGCCCGGTGAGCTGACCGCCTTAAAAACATTCAAGTCGGTCCGCGCGACAACGG
>DATDBV010000759.1:0-7935 GCA_036524715.1 Nakamurella sp.
CCGCCAGCACCAGCACCCCGGCCGCCAGCACCGCCCTGTACCGTCCGGTCCGTTCGATGAGCGCAGCCGACGTCTGAATGGACACCATGATGCCGGCGGCCATCGGCAGCATCAGCAGGCCGGAGCCGGCCGCCGACAACCCGGAACTCATCTGCAGGAAGGTGGGCAGGAAGGCGATCGCGGACAGCATGACCACCCCGATCAGCCCGCGCAGCGCGAGCGCGACCAGGAACACGCGGTTGCGGAACAGTGACGGCGGCAGCAGCGGTTCGGCGGCCCGTCGCTCGATCGGCACCAGCGCCCCGACCGCGATCAGCAGCCCACCGGCGGCCGAGAACGCGGGCCAGGACACCCATCCGCCGGATCCGCCGACGTCGGCCAGCAGCACCAGGCACGTCGTGGCGAGCGAAAGGACGGCGATACCGGCATGGTCGATCGGCGCTGTCGCCCGGCGCCGGGGCAGGGTGAGCGTGCCGGCGGCGATCGCGAACGCGGCGACGCCGATCGGCAGGTTGATCCAGAAACACCACTGCCAGCCCAGGCCCGGGTTGTCGGTGAAGAATCCGCCGACCAGCGGGCCGGCCACCGCGGACAGGCCGAAGACCGCGCCGATCGGTCCGAGGTACCTCGCCCGTTGCCGCGCCGGGGCGATGTCGGCGACGATGGCCTGGGCCAGCACCATCAGCCCGCCGCCGCCGAGACCCTGCACGAACCGCCAGCAGACGAACGTGGTGAGGGTCGTGGACAGTGCGACGCCCACGCTGGCCGCGGTGAACAGCCCGATCGCGACCAGGTACAGGTCCCGGCGACCCCACACGTCGCCGAACTTGCCGTAGATCGGGATGACCAGGGTGCCGGCGAGCAAGTACGCCGTGGTCACCCAGGCCATTGCGGAGACGCCGTCCAGTTCACCGACGACCGTCGGTAGGGACACGGCCACGATCGTCTGATCCAGGCCGGCGACGAGCACGCCGGCCATCAGCGCGGCGACGACCAGCCGGATCCGCCGGGGCGTCAGCACCAATGGCGCACCCGCCCCGAACCCGACGGAACCTGAAGGCGAAGGCATGTCGCCGCGACCGCACCTGTCAGACCGCGGCGATCGCGACGCTGACCGCCAGCGCCGCACCGAACACGTACGTGCCGATGGCGCCCACCAGCCGGGGCGCCGCCTCGGACGCCATACTCCGCGAGCGGAGCATGCCGACGGCGTGCAGCACCCGAGAGGCGGTGGCGCCCAGGATCAGGATCGCGCTCCACCAGGACGGGGCCAGCCACCCGAGCAGCAGGAACAGCACCAGCAGCGTCGGCACGTATTCCGATGCGTTGCCGTGGGCGCGGATGGCGATGAACAGCCGATCCGCGGGATCGGTGGGCAGCTGGGGCCCACCCTCCTTCGCGCGGATCCCCCGCATCCGGGACACGTTGAAGCCCAACAGGAACAGCATCAGGGCGAGCACCGCGGTGCACACCAGGGCGATGGTCATGCCGATTCTCCTGTCATTCGAGCGGACGGTAGGACGTGGTCGAGAACCTCGGCGCACAGCCGGGTGCCCAGCAGCGCGTCGGCCTTTCGGAGCGCGCCCGGGCTGGTGATGTTGACCTCGATCAGGTACGGACCGATGACATCCAGACCCGCCACCCGGATGCCGTGCAGGGCCAGGGTGGGAGCCAACGCCCGGCAGATCTGCCGGTCCCGGGCGGTGACCGGCGCCGGGGCACTGGGGAGGCCGATCCGGAAGTCGCCGAGCGGGTAGCGGTAGACGGCGGCCTGCGGCCGGCCGTCCAGCATGAAGACCCGCTTGTTCCCGTGCTCCACCTGCGGCAGGTACTCCTGGACGAGTACCGGGCGGGATCCGTTCATGGTCGAGATCTCCAGCAGGGAGGCGAGGTTCGGATCGTCCGGACGAAGCCGGAGGACGCAGCGGCCGCCGAAGCCGTCGACCGGTTTGACCACGCAGTCGTCGTGGTCGGCGACGAAGCCGCGGATCGTGGCCGGCTCCGCGGTCAGGATGGTCGATGCAATGAGGTCGGGGAACTGGAGCGGCAGCAGGTGCTCGCTGCAGACCCGCAGCCCCCGCGGATCGTTGACCACCGCGGTCCGCGCCGGGTCGAGCAGGTCGAGCACGAACGTGGCGTGCCGGTAACGCTCGTCCACCGGGGGCTCCGCCCACATGAACACCGCGTCCGCCCGGTCCAGCCACACGTGCTCGGTGGCGACCACCCGGCACCACGGCGCGGGCACGGTCCATCGGCACCCGCCGGCGGGCTCGCTCGGCGCGAGCGTGATGGCCTTCGCGAGCGCGCGGGGCCGGGCGTCGACCACGTCGAGGTCACCGGGCCGGGTCACCCAGACCTGGTGCCCGGCGTCCTGCGCGGCGTGCATGAGGCCGACGGAGGTGTCCAGGGACGGGTCGAGCGACTCCAAGGCGTCGACCACCACCATGACCGTCATGCCGCCCACCGCCCTTCCGCGACCTCGATCGGCAGGAAATCCCTTGGTAGTCGCTGTATTCCGGCCCGGGCGATGGCGAGTACCGCGGCTCGGTCTGGACACTCGCCGATCTCCGCGCGACCCCAGGCCCCGTCGACGTCGCCGACCCGCGGCACCAGCAGGTCCAGCGCGTCGCGGCGGGCGCGGGGCTTCGAGGACCTGCACTGGGCGGATGAACCCAGCATCCGGCTGCTGTCCCGGCTGGCCGCGGTGATCCGGCGGATGCCGATCCTGGTCGTCGGCACCCACCCCTCCACGCTGCAGGGTGCGCTCGCGGCCGCGTTGCCCGACCTGCTGGCCCGGGCCGGCACCGAGACGATCCGGTTGTCACCGCTCACCACCGATCAGGCCGTGGCCATGCTGCGCGGCCTGGTCCCCGACGCCGATCCCGGCCAGGCCCGGACGATCGCGGACCGGGTCGGCGGCAGCCCGCTCTACCTTCGGACGATTGCCCGGGTCGGGCCCGACCTGCTCCGCGGAACGGATGCCGGCCCGCACGCCCTCGTCGCGCTCCCCGAGCTCGGCGAGCTGGTCGGCGGCGCATTGCGCGACGCCCTCGGGGAGGATGTCCGGATCGCCGAGGCGCTGAGTGTCCTGGGCGCCGACGCCGAGCTGTCGATCGCCGCCGCCGTGACCGGCCTCGAACCCCCCGAGCTGCTCGGTCGGCTCCGCCCGGCCGTGGCGGGCCTGCTCGACCTACCGGTCGCCGGACGGATCCGACTGAGCCATGCGCTGTTTCGCGATGCCGTCTACGCGGCGATCGAGCCGGCCGTGCGGATCGGGCTGCACCGCCGCGCGGCGTGGGCGCTGGAGCGGGCCGGTAACGCCGAGCAGCGGGCGGGTGAGATCGCCCACCACTACCAGCAGGCGGGCGAGCGGCCTGGCGCGGCGAAGTGGGCAATCCGGGCGGCCGCCACGGCGTCCCGGGCGGGCGCTCACGCCCGGGCGGCCGGCTACCTGCGGGACGCGGTCGCCTGGACCGGCGGCATCGAGGCGGCCGACCTGCCCGGCCGACTCGATCTACTGCTGGAGCTGGCCAGGTCGTGCTATCTCAGCGGTGATCTGGCCGGGAGCCTGGCCGCTTCCGGGGAGGTGGCCGACGAGGCCACCCGGGTCGGTGATTCGATCGCGATCGCCCGAGCCGCGGTCGTCGTGCAGGGTGTCGGCGATCCGTCGGTCGTGGACGCGGTCGGGCGCCTGTGCCGGCGGGCGCTCGCCGCCTTCGACGACGCGACGCCCCTCGCGATGCGGGCGCGGGTGCAGGCGCAGCTCGCGCAGGTGGCCCTGCAATGGGGCGACTTCGCCGAGGCGACCCGGTGGTCCCGGCGGGCGCTCGCCGATGCCGCGGACAGCGGTGACCCGGACGCCGAACTGGATGCGATCTGCGCGCGGGGTCCGCTGATCTCCGCGCCCGGTGCCGAGGAGCGATGGGCGCTGGGGGACCGGGCGGTGACCCTGGCCGGGGTCACCGAGCGGCCGTTGGCCGAACTGTGGGGTCGATCCTGGCGGATCGACGCCTGCCTCGATTCTGCGGACATCGCGGCCGCGCAGGGCGAGCTCGCGTCGCTCGGCGCGCTGGCCGATCGCACCGGCCTGCCGCTGGTGCGCTGGCACGTGCTCCGCGGGCGGGCCGCCTGGGCCCTGCTGGCCGGCGACTTCGACCGGGCGATCGCGCTGGACGGCGAGGCGAACTCGTTGGCCGAGGAACTGGGGGATGGCTCGGCGCTCGGTGTGCACGTCTCATTCCTGACCTACCTGGCCGCACTCCGCGGCGACGTCCGCGACCTCGAGTTGGCCGCCCCGGATGCCATGCTGCACGGCCCCCGACTCCCGGTCATCCTCGCCAGCCGGGCCACCGCGCTGCTCGTGGTGGGGCACACGGAACAGGCAAGGGTGGCCTTCCGGGCACTATCGCTGCACGACCTGGATCTGGCCAACCCGCTGGGCCTGCCCGCGGTGCCGTTCGCGATCGAACTCGCCACCTACTTCGGCGATGTGCCTGCCTGTCGCCAGATCGCCGCTGTCCTGCAGGCCATTCACGCGGTGGCGACGATGGCCGGCAGCGGCACCGTCTTCTTCCTGGGGTCGGTGGCCCGGGCGTGGGCCGAGGTCGCGGCGATCGGCGACGGGCCGGATGCCGCTATCCCGCTGTTCGAGGTGGGCATCCGCGTCGACACCCAGCTCGGCGCAAGACCTTTCGTGGCCCGTGGGCGGCTTGGTCTGGCGGACGCACTCGCTCGGCGCGGCCACGCCGGCGACCTCGAACGGGCGCGGCTGCTCGCCACGCAGGCCGCCCAGGACGCGCGCCGGATCGACATGACCGGCACCGTCCACGCCGCCGACGCCCTGCTGACCCGGATTCGCCGGCTGACGCAGGCGTCCGATCCTCTCACCCCGCGCGAGCGGGAGATCGCCGGGCTCGTCGCGCAGGCCCTGTCGAACCGCGAATCGCCGAGCGACTGTTCCTGTCCGAGCGGACGGTGGAGGGGCATGTTCGCAACATCCTGGCCAGGACCGGCACGAGTTCCCGGGTCGAGTTGACCCGCAAACTGCTGCGGGATCGGCCGGCTGACGGGACCGGGTGACGGCCACCTGGAAGTGCAATGAAGTTTGATGGCGGAAATGGACGAGAATGGACTCAGTGACCGGAGGCGAGCCGTAGCCCCTCCCGTTCGATCCGCATGAGCATCGCCGCACTGGGCTGCACCGCGCCGGTGCCGTACGTCGACAGGCGCGACGCGGACGTCCCCACCTCGGCGGCGAACCGCCGGGCGGGCAGACCGCTGCGCTCGACCGCGGCTCGGACCCGTGCGGCCACCTCAGCTTTGTCGGCGCGTTCGGTGGCGGCGCGGGCCCGCCGGACCGCCTCCACCAACAGTTCGGCGACGCCGACCTCCTCGCCGTAGGTCGCATACTCCAGCAGGCCCCGAGCCACCGGCCCCCACGGGGCGCGTCGGACCGCGGTGGCTATCCGCCGCCAGTCGGAGAGCGAGCCACGTTCGATCGCCGTCACCAAACCCTCGTAGGGCCACGATTCGACCGGGTCGGTGGGCGAGGCGTCGATGTTCCGGAACGCCAGCTCAGACATCGTCGCCTCCGCCAAGCATGGCTTGGGCGAGATCCCGGCACACGCGCTGGGTTTCGCTCCACTTCTGCCAGCGCGGGATCAGTCCTTTGTACCGGGCGAGCTCCGCCAGCGTCTGCCGATCCCTGGGCTCGGGTCGGGCCAGGCGTGGGACGAGCGTCGAGACGACCGACTCGTCGTCACCGGAGCGATCGGCGTAGAAGCCGTCGATGTCGCTCAGGATGCGCGCCGCTTGCGGCACTCCTATGCGGTCGGTCAGGGCGGCCACGTCCAGGTAGTCCCGGACCTGGTTGCGTTGGACGATCAGGTAGACCTTCACCCGCAGGGCCTCCGCGATCGTCGGTATCCGGATGTGTTGTCCACCGGGCAGTTCGACGACCACCGTCTGCAGTGGGACCGTGCGGCGGAGTTGGCGCAGCCCCGCTTCGATCCCGCCCAGCTTGCCCATGATCGTCATCGGCGGTGCGGACGCCCGTACGCTGGTGGCCCAGCCGTCGGTCGCTTCAACGGCCTCCAGGACCGCCTCGTACTGCTCCTGGAGCGCGAGCACGTGATCATGGTCGAACGAGATGCGGTGGCCGGCATACGCGGCACTGACGGTTCCCCCCACCAGGACGGCGTCCGGAACGACCTCCTGCAGTCGTGCGGCGCTCTCCAGCACCGGCAGCAGGTCCGGCGGCGGGTGGATCTCCTCCCCGGTATCCGAGTGCCGCATCACCGGGCTCGCACCGTGTGCGTCGTGGCTGAGGTGGCCGGTCGGGTTCAGATCCGGGATCTCCACATCGACATGTTATCACTACCGATAACACGCAACGGCGAGGACTTCGCCGGACTTGAGGATCTCGTCCACGTCGTCGCCATCTGATCGCCTGGCCAGTGCCTGCCCGGGGGGGGTTCCCGACGCGCAGAGATCTCAGGGGGCGTCAGTCCCGGGGGTCAAGGTGCTCTATCGGTAGTTGAGTTCGGCGAGCTCGGTGGCGAGCCTCGTGCGGAAGGTGGGGAGCCGGCCGAGGAGGGGGAGCGCGATGTTGCGGGCACCTCGGACGGCCCTGTTGCGGGTGGTGGCGATCCTGGTCATCCGGTCGGCGAAGGCGACGACCCGCTGGGCGACCGGGCGGCGCTCTGCCTCGTACCGGTCGAGGTGGCCGGCGGCGAAAGCCGTGCCGAGGGCGTAGCCGTCCTGGATGCCGGTGTTCATGCCCTGACCGCCGGCGGGACTGTGCACGTGGGCCGCGTCGCCGGCCAACAGCAGCCGGCCTGCCCGGAAGTGGTCGGCGACCCGATGATGGACGCGGAAGCGGGAGGACCAGGTCAGGTCGGTGACCGTGCCCCGACCCGGCGCTCGCTCGTCCAGCAGCCGTTGCACGAAACCGAGATCGGGTGTGGCGGGGGCGTCGTCGACGGTGGCGACGATACGGTAGCGACCGCCAGGGAGCGGGGCGACGACGGTGAGTCCGGCGGAGCCGAAGGTGAGGGACACCTCGTGCGGGCCGGGCGCCCAGTCCATCGTGACGTCGGCGAGGACGAAGGACTCGCCATAGGCAGTGCCGGTGAATCCGATGCCCGATGCCTCCCGGACGGCGCTGTGCATGCCGTCGGCGCCCACGGCGTAGCCGGCCCGCAGGGTCTGCCCGGTGCTCATGGTCAGTGTCACGCCGTCCGCGTCCTGGACGACGGAGGCCACTTCGTACGGCCGGCGCACGTCGTGGCCGAGCGCCCGCAGCCGGGCCAGGAGCACGCTCTCGGTCTCGGATTGGGAGACCATCAGAGTGTAGGGGTAGGGCGTCGGCAGCCCGTCGAACGGCATCGTGATCAGTCGACGGGAGCCGTCGCGGACGACGAACCTGGTGATCGGGATGCCGCGGTCGATCAACGCCTCAGCGACGCCAACCTCCGCCAGGACCTCCAGGGTGCGGGCGTGCACGACGGCGGCCCGCGACGTGTTGGCGCCCTCGGCCAACCGGTCGACGATGACGAAATCGATGCCCGCGGACGCCAAGGTCACGGCCAGGGCGAGCCCGGTCGGGCCGGCGCCGACGATCGCGACCTCGGTGTGGGTGGGCGCGGTGGTGGTCATGTTCTGTTCCCTTCGCTCGCTCCGGACGATGCCAACACTCGTTGGCCAACGCTTGTTGACCAATCGTGCCGCGAGTAGAACGGAAAGTCAACGGCTGTTGGCCTACAATTGTTGGCATGAGCATGAGCAGTGCCGACTCCGGCCCCGAAAAGCGTTCCGACCGCACCAAGGCAGCGATCCTGCACGCCGCCCGGGAGCGGCTGGCGGCCCAGGGTTACGACCGCACGACGATTCGGGCGATCGCCGCCGACGCCGGCATCGACCCGTCGATGGTGATGC